>JAGYKU010000041.1 GCA_018401455.1 Flavobacteriales bacterium | reverse complement strand
TGCGGGAAATATTTTGTCACGTAGTTTTCTTGTCATTGGTAACGGAATACAATGAAGTTGAGAAACGAAGTTAGACAAAGTCAAGTCTTTTACCTTAAAGTTAAAAGATTCCTCCACTTGAACAGACGCTATCGGTCTGTTTCTTCGAGTCGGAATGACATTAGTTTATTTTATGTAATAAGTATTTAGCGGTAGAATAGTAGATATTCTCAATAATCTTTTTTTATATCTAATACAATAACCATTTTTTTTGTGCGTTTTAGTAAGGTAATTTATAACAAAACTATTGCGTATGAAGAAATTAGTTACTTTAAAACAACTTACTGAATTTACCCAAAACGAAAAAGAAATCATCGATTCTGTTTTTGAAAGCGAACGTCCGCAGCCCAAAAATATGACGATTCAAAGTCTTTTGAATTTTTCAAAATCTTTAAGTGTAAGAAATTCAAAATCTATTGGAAATATTGAAATGGTATTGAGTTAATCTCAGTACCATTTTTCATTTGAGTTATTTTTAATAGAATGAATTTAAAATCCAAAATTTTCGCTTTAGCCTTAATTGCAATTGGGTTTTACAGTTGTCATGTAGGTCGTTACTTTGTTTACAATTTTGCCAACATTAGAGATTATAGGAAGTTTCAAGAGAGACCTATAAAAGCCAGTAATTCGCCTTTTCATTTTGCCGAGAGTATTGAAAACAGTTTTATGTTTTCAGAAAATACTTTGCCTTTATATAGTGATGAAGGTGAACTCAATAAATATCACAAAGACAACAAAACAGTGGCTTTTATGGTCATTCAAAATGACACTATAAAATACCAATATTTTGATTCAAAATGGGAAGAAACAGATTGGGTTACTTCTTTTTCTATGTCAAAATCAGTGGTTTCGGCTTTGATTGGTATTGCTTTGGATGAAGGTAAAATCAAAAGCCTTGAAGAACCTATTACCAATTATATCAAAAATTTCAAAAATGATGGGTTTCAAAAGATTACGATTCAACATTTATTAGACATGAAAACAGGAATCGACTATAATGAAAATTATTACAATCCTTTTGGTAATGTCGCTGCTGGTTACTATGGTAGGAATTTAGATAGACACATTAGTAATTTAAAAATCAAAAGTCCACCTGGAGAAAAATTTGAGTATATAAGTATTGCAACAGAATTATTGGGCGTTATTCTTGAAGAAGCCACTGGGCAAAACATTAGTTCTTATTGTGAAGAGAAAATTTGGTCGAAAATAGGAACTTCTTACGATGCATCTTGGTCTGTCGATAGAAAAAAAGGAAGAGAAAAAGCTTTTTGCTGTATCAATGGCGTGGCTGAAGATTTTGCTAAATTTGGAAAGTTGTATCTCAATATGGGCAATTTTGAAGGGAATCAAGTTGTTCCAGAAGAATGGGTTAGAAAATCAGTACAACTGGACTCTGGTGAACAATATACGTCTTATCAAAATCAATGGTGGATGATGGAAAGAACTGAATATGGATCTCAAATCTTGAACTACGCTGCTCAAGGACATCTTGGGCAATTAATGTATATCAATCCTTCCAAAAAACTAATCATTCTTCGTTTTGGTAAAGGTTGGGGCAAAGTAAACTGGATTGGATGGTTTAAGAAAATTTCTGCTGAACTTAAACAAAATTGATTTTTAGAAATCATTGTTACATTGAAAGTATTGTTACATTGAAAAAATTGGTGAATTGTAACATTAACTTATTGTCATACCTTTGCAGTCAATTATTTTTAGAAACATGAATTCATTTGCTGATTTAAATATCTCCAAGCATTTGCAATATGCAATTGACGATTTAAAATTTGATGCACCCACACCAATTCAAACTGAATCTTTTCCGGTTATTTCATCGGGTAAAGATATGGTAGGAATTGCCCAAACTGGAACGGGTAAAACATTGGCTTACATGCTTCCAGTGTTGCACGATTTGAAATTCTCCAATCAAGTAAGTCCAAGAATATTGGTGCTTGTTCCTACAAGAGAATTGGTGCTTCAAGTCGTAGATAATATCAAAGATTTCTCTAAATATATGAACATTAGAGTTTTGGGGGTTTACGGTGGTACAAACATCAACACTCAAATGCAATACGTAGCTCAAGGATGTGATATTTTGGTCGCAACTCCAGGAAGGCTATATGATTTGGCACTTTCAAAAATTCTACAACTCAAAACCATCAAAAAATTAATTATCGATGAGGTAGATGTCATGTTGGATTTAGGATTCAGATTTCAACTTTCCAATATCTTTGAATTGATTCCAGAAAAAAGACAAAACATTATGTTTTCTGCTACCATGACAGAAGAAATCAACGCCTTAATTGATGATTTTTTTGTGGTTCCAACCAAAGTTTCCATTGCAGTAAGTGGAACGCCTTTAGAAAATATTTCACAACAATGTTACAGTGTACCCAATTATTACACAAAAATTAATCTTTTAGCACATTTGCTAAAGGACAAAACTTTGATGAAGAAAGTTTTAGTTTTTGTAGAAAGTAAAAAAAGTGCGGATAGATTATTTGAAAAATTAGAACCACAATTCAGTTCAGAAATATGTGTAATACATTCCAATAAATCTCAGAATTATAGAATTCGTTCTATCGAACAGTTTGATCAAGGCAAAAACAGAATCATGATTGCGACAGACGTGATGGCGAGAGGAATGGATTTGGATAAAATCTCACATGTAATCAATTTTGATACGCCCGATTTTCCAGAAAATTACATGCACAGAATTGGGCGAACAGGTAGAGCAGAGGAATTGGGAAATGCTATTTTGTTTTCTACTGAAAAAGAACAAGATTATAAAATTGCCATCGAAAAGTTGATGAACATTACTATTCCTGAAATTCCTTTTCCAAAAGAAGTAACCATTTCTACTGAATTGACACCTGAGGAGCAACCCAAGAAAAAAGAATTGAACTTAGGTCCAAAAAACATTAAGAGAGAAGCATCGAGCGCTGGTTTTCATGAAAAGAAGGACAAAAACAAAAAATTAAACGAAGGTGGTTCGTACAGAAAAAAACTAGAAGCCAAATACAAAAAACCACAAAGTAGAGGAGACAAAATTCAAAACTCGAAAGCGAGAAAAAAAAGGTAGGTTTTAGTTATTAGGGGTTAGTTTTTAGTGATTAGCAGTTAGCGTTTAGTTATTAGGGATTCTTTTTAATGTAAAAACTCCAAACTTTTAACTTTCAACCTTTTTACCAACCGAAGCCAAAGCGTAGGTTGGCAACCTTCAACAGTTTATAAATCTCAACCGCTTCAACGGCTTCTTTCACATCGTGAACTCTGAGGATTTTAGCACCGTTTTGTAGCGCAATCATATTTGCAGCAGTAGTGGCATTTAGCGCTTCTTGAGGAGTTTTATTTAGAGGTTTGTAAAGCATCGATTTTCTTGATATTCCTGCCAAAATCGGGAAGCCAAATAATTTAAAATGCTTCAGTTCTCGAAGTAACGTGTAATTGTGTTCTATTGTTTTTCCAAAACCAAAGCCTACATCCAAAATGATATCTTTTGCACCTTTGGAAATGAGAAGATTGATTTTTTCAGAAAAAAAGGAAGTGACTTCCATTACAATATTTTCATACTTTGGTGCCGCTTGCATATTTTGAGGTGTGTTTTGCATGTGCATCATTATGTATGGAACTTGACTTTTAGCTACCACATCAAACATTTTGGAATCTAAATTCCCCGCAGAAATGTCGTTAATAATTTGTGCTCCTGCATCGATTGCTTTTTGAGCCACAGAACTTCTGAAAGTATCAATAGAAATGATGGTATTGGGAAATTCTTTTAAGATTGCTTCTATAGCGGGGATTACTCTTTGCAATTCTTCACTTTCAATTACTTCTTCCGCTCCTGGTTTGGAAGAATATCCACCAATATCTAAAATTTTAGCACCTTCTTCGATATGTTTTTTTGCTTGCGATAAAACATCGCTGATATCCAGTGTTTTACCTCCGTCATAAAAGGAGTCTGGAGTCACATTGATGATGCCCATCGCGATAGGTTCTTTCAAAGAAATTAAAATACCTCCACAATTTATTGTTGTATTTTCGCTTAAAATCGTATCTTTCACGCCTCAAAATTTTGAACAAATATAGTATGCATAATACAGTAGAACAATACGAATCGATTATTTTTAATTGCAAAGACATTTTTGCTAAGAAAACCAAGGACTACGGAACTGCTTGGCGCATTTTAAGAGTGAGTTCTTTGACCGATCAAATTTTTATAAAAGCCAATAGGATTAGAACCATTCAGGAAACAGGAATTAATAAAGTAGGGGAGGACATCGAATCTGAATTTATTGGCATCATCAATTATTGCGTGATGGCTTTGATTCAATTGGAATTGAAAGAAGATCAAAGAATGGAGTTGCCTGCGGATGAAACCACAGAATTGTATGCCAAATATGCTCATGAAGCTCAAAGTCTAATGGAGAAAAAAAATCACGACTACGGAGAAGCATGGAGAGATATGAGAATTTCATCGCTTACAGATTTAATTTTAATGAAAATTCTTAGAGTAAAACAAATCGAAGACAACAAAGGCAAAACAATTATTTCTGAAGGGATTGACGCCAATTACTTTGATATGATAAATTACGCTATTTTTGCATTGATTTTAATGAGCGAACAAAAATGTTAAGGCATTGTTAAAATGATTTTTCATTCATTTTCCTTCACTAAATTTGCATCAATAAATTAATTTAACTTTTTTAGAAATGAGTTCAGATAAAAACAAGAGTATCGTTTGGGTAATTAGGATTGTAGTGGCTGCAGTTTTTGTGCTTTCAGCGGTTGCCAAATTATATCCTTCTCCTATGATGGGGATTTCTACTTTTGAAACAAAATTTTTAGGCGCAATTGGAATTGACGGTTCCTTTGCAAAAGTTTTTTCAAGATTAGTTATAGGTTTGGAATTTAGCATTGCCATTTTACTTTTATTGCCTTATTACATTAAAAAATTGTTTTTCCCCTTACAATTCTAATACTTTTGGTCTTTTCTATTCATCTTTCGATACAAGTTTTGGTGGAGATGCAAGTAATTGTGGATGTTTTGAGAGTTGATTCCAATGACTCCACTTCAAGCGCTTATTAAAAATATTGTAACTATTGGTTTGTTGATTTTGCCATTGACAAAATTCAAATCTGGATTAAAAGAAGAAAAGAATTTCGGTGTTTTGTTAAATATTGGACTTGTAGTTTCACTTTTAATGTTTGTGTTTATTCCTCAAGGAGCAAACTCTAACTTCGAAACTGTTAAAGTTGAGGGTGGCGAGTCAGAATTTTCTGTTTACTTCGAAGATATATCAAAAGAAAATAAAATACTGTGTTTTTTCTCTCCAACCTGCGAACATTGTATGGAAACCGCGAAGCAACTCTCAGAAATGAAAGCAAAATTTCCAGGAATTATTCCTGAAATTAAAATTCTTTATGGATGAGGCTGGAGATGGGTCTGGCGAAGAAATAAAAGCCTTTTTGAATTTGCTGGAACACAATTCGAATATAAAGTATTGTCAATTGATGAATTTATGCCAATTTTTTGGAAAGATTATAATTTTCCGGGCGTTAAATACATGTATAATGGTCAAGAACGTATTTTCTTTGATGGAACAGATGAAAACGAATTCAACGCAGACAAACTTCTCGAAGAAATCAAAAAAGAGTATTAGTTTTAAGGGATGGTCTAATAGATATTGGTTTTTAGTGATGAGATAATTCCGACTTCTCAAACTTCTATCATCAAACCATGAACCTTGGGGCTTAAATAAAAATATTTCGTCCAAATTTGCACAAGTAAGTTTTAAAATCTACTTTTGCCCCCCTAATTTTTAGAAATTAAGAAAAACTATGGACAATTTAATTTACATTTTACCTGTTTTTGGACTAATAGCGCTAGGATATATGTTCTATCTATCAAAATGGGTTAAGCAACAAGATACTGGCGATGCTAGAATGAAGCAAATCGCAAAGTATATTCAGGAAGGAGCGATGGCATTTTTAAAAGCCGAGTACCGTTTGTTAATGATATTCGTTATCGTAGCAGGTGCTTTGTTGGGTGTTGTTTCCTATTTTGTAGAATCTACACACTGGTTTATAGTGGTAGCATTTGTTTTAGGAGCTTTGTTTTCTGCAATTGCAGGGAATATTGGTATGCGTATCGCTACTGAGGCGAATGTTAGAACTGCTGAAGCAGCAAAAACTAGTTTGCCCAAAGCATTAAATGTATCTTTCAAAGCAGGTGCTGTAATGGGATTAGGTGTTGCAGGTCTTGCTGTATTTGGTTTGAGTGTAATTTTTGCTGGATTAGCAGCAGTTTTTATTACAGAACCTTCAAGTGGTTTTTATTTAGAAATGACAGTAGTGTTAGAAACATTAGCAGGATTTTCATTAGGAGCAGAATCTATCGCTTTGTTTGCTAGAGTAGGTGGAGGTATTTATACCAAAGCTGCGGATGTAGGTGCTGATTTAGTAGGAAAAGTAGAAGCAGGTATTCCTGAAGATGACCCAAGAAATCCAGCAACAATTGCTGATAACGTAGGTGATAACGTAGGTGACGTGGCAGGAATGGGAGCAGATTTATTCGGTTCTTATGTTGCTACAATGCTTGCTGCAATGGTGCTTGGAAACTATGGGATTAAAGCATTTCACGAAAATTCAACATCAGATTTATTAGGATTTGGAGGAATGGGGCCTATTTTAATGCCTGTATTGATTGCAGGTTTGGGAATTATCTTCTCTATCATAGGAACTTTCTTTGTTAGAATTAAAGACAATTCAGCGAAGGAGTCTAAAGTACAACAAGCCTTAAATTTAGGTAACTGGAGTGGAATTATTCTTACAGGTATTGCATCTTATTTTGTAATTCAATGGATGTTGCCAGAAAAAATGTACTTTACATCTATTGAATCTGCTTTAAGTGGAGGTACAGATGTTGCTTATTCTAGTATTAGAGTTTTCTATGCTGTATTAATCGGATTAACTGTTGGTGGATTGATTTCTGTTTTGACAGAATATTATACAGCAATGGGAAAAAAACCAGTTAATAATATTATTCAAAATTCATCTACTGGTGCTGCAACAAATATTATTGCTGGATTATCTACAGGTATGATGTCAACTTTTGCTCCAATTATCCTTTTTGCTATGGCCATTTGGGGAGCGTATGCTTGTGCAGGATTTTATGGAGTTGCAATTGCTGCTTCTGCAATGATGGCTACCACTGCTATGCAGTTGGCAATTGATGCTTTTGGACCTATTGCAGATAATGCAGGTGGAATTGCAGAAATGAGTGAATTACCTAAAGAAGTTCGTGAACGTACAGATATCTTGGATGCTGTAGGAAACACTACTGCTGCTGTTGGTAAAGGATTTGCGATTGCTTCTGCTGCACTTACAGCTTTGGCTTTATTTGCTGCTTATGTTACTTTTACTGGAATTGACGGAATCAATATTTTCAAAGCGAAAGTATTGGCTGCGTTGTTCATTGGAGGTATGGTTCCAGTTGTTTTTTCTGCAATGGCAATGAGCGCTGTAGGTAAAGCAGCAATGGAAATGGTAAAAGAGGTAAGAAGACAATTCAAAGAAATTCCAGGAATCATGCAAGGTAAGAATGAGCCTGAATATGGTAAATGTGTTGAAATATCTACGAATGCTGCATTAAGAGAAATGATGTTGCCAGGTTTGATTACTATCGTATCTCCAATTCTTATTGGATTTTTGATGGGTGCAGAATCGTTAGGTGCTTATATGGCAGGTGTAACTGTTTCTGGTGTGCTTTGGGCAATTTTCCAAAACAATGCTGGTGGAGCTTGGGATAACGCTAAGAAATCTTTCGAGGCAGGTGTTAAAATTGATGGTAAAATGACTTACAAAGGTTCTGATGCGCACAAAGCAGCTGTAACTGGAGATACTGTTGGTGATCCATTCAAAGATACTTCAGGTCCATCTATGAATATTTTAATTAAGTTGACATGTTTAGTTGCATTAGTGATTGCTCCAATTTTGGGAGGTCATGGTGCACACGCAACTACTGTTCAAGAAAAGGAACCAATTGAAGAAACTACGAAAACAAATGCTGACGAAAACAATAATGTAGAATCAGATGCTAATAACGCAAACGAAATTATTGTTGAGTAATTAACTTCACATTTATTAAATTATATGAATCCCAATGTAAATCTAGTTTACATTGGGATTTTTGCTTCTTTTTAGTAAGATATTCAAAAAGAATAGAATTTTTTTCATGAATATTAGAATCAAATCAACTCATTACACTATTTTTGTTGTGATTTAGAAAAATAATGATGAGTAAAATAGAAATTTTAGACCAACTAAAAGCATTACAAACTGAGGAAGACCCTAAGTCTCTTCAAAAAGAATTGAGAACTCTTACTTCTGAGTTTTATGGAATTTATAATGCCGAACAAAAAGAATTGGAAGCAAAACAACTCGATATTGAGACACCTCTTGAAATTGATGCTGAAAATGAAAACTTAAACAAGGAAATCATTGAAACTTTGGCTTCACTCAAAGAAAGAATTACTTTCTTGAAAAAAGAAGCAGAGCAACAAGAGAAGGAAAATCTAAATCTAAAGCAAATTCTAATCAAACGTTTTCAACTCTTGTTGCAAAATGAAGAAAACTTAGGTGTTTTGTTCAACACAGTAAAAGAAATTCGTGAAGAATGGAATGCGGTTGGGAATATTCCCAAACTCAAATATCAAGATATTCAAGCACAATACAGCCAGTTGAACGAGTTGTTTAACTATAATGTAAATATCTATAAAGAGTTGCAAGAGAATGATTTGAAGAAGAATTTCTCTCTCAAAAATCAAATCATCCACGAAGCAAAAGAATTGCTGACTGAGAAAAGCCTCAAAAAATTAGATCAAGAGATTAAAGCGATTCAGAACAAATGGGAAGAAGTTGGCCCGACTTATCAAGAGCATTGGGAAAAAATGAAAGATGAGTATTGGGAAGTAGTCAAAGCCATTTACGAAAAAATTTCAGAACTCAGAAAATCTAAAGAGGAAGAAAAACTCGAGAATCTAGAAAAGAAAAAAGCGTTAATTCTAAAAGTAAAAGAAGCCACTCAAAACACCCCAGAAACTCATACTGATTGGGAGAAATCAACTTCAGAAATCAATGAATTGCAAGAAGAGTGGAAGAAAATTGGATACGCTCCTAAAGAACTGAACGATGAGGTTTGGAAAGAATTTAGAGCCTATTTTGATACTTTCTACGAAAACAAAGCAAAGTATTACGAAAAACGTAAAGAAGGCAATCAAGAAAAGAAATCTCTGAAAGAACAAATCATCGAAAAAGCGAATGAATTAGCTGATATTTCAGATTGGAAAGCAGGGACAGATATGGTCATTAAATTACAAAATGAATGGAAAAAAGTAGGACACGCTGGACAATACGCTGAACAAAAACTTTGGAAAGAATTTAGAGCCAAATGTGATGCTTTTTTTGAGAGAAAAGACCAATACTATAAATCTTTGGATGCAGAAAATGAAGGTAACCTCAAGTTAAAACAAGACTTGATTGCTGAAATCATTGCTTTTGAAGGAAGTGCTGATGCCAAACAAAATATCGAAGCGCTTAAAGCCTTTTCTTCAAGATTTGCAGAAATTGGAAATGTTCCTTTCAAGCAGAAAGATGCTGTTTATAAAGATTACAAAACCGCTTTGGATGCACAATATGAAAAACTGAAATTGAGTGGAAAAGAGAAAGACAAAGTCTTCTTTCAAGCAAAATTAGATACTATGAAAGGCGCTAATGATGCGCAAAGAATGTTTCAGAAAGAAAAAGATTTCCTTAGAAAGAAAATTACAGAACTGACCAAAGAAATTGCAAATTACGAAAATAATTTAGGTTTTTTTGGAAACAGCAAAGGTGCTGAGGCACTACTGAAAGGTGTTACCGATAAAATTCAAAAAGGAAAAGACGAAATCGAATCTTTGAAACAAAAAATGAAAGAGATTACGAAACTGGAAAAGGAGAGTTAATTTGACAATATTGTTAATGTACCAATTTACCAATGAATTAATAAATTTGATAATGGGGTGATTTTTTGGTTTGGAGTTTGGTGATCGTTGTTCGTTGTTGCGGTGCTAAAAACTAACCACTAATCCTTAAGCGCTAACCCCTAAAGACCAACAACTAACAACTAAAAAATATGAACTTAAAAAACATCCTTATTGCAACGCTTTGGTTAGTATTTAGTATTCAAATTGTTGCTCAGAAAAAAGATTTAACCATCGAAGATTGCGAATTGGGGTATTACAAAGGTTTTTACCCAGAAAGGTTAAGTGCTATTGATTGGACGCAAAGCGAGGGAATGTTTTCCTATTTCAAAGGGGACAGTATTGTTTATCAAGATTTAAAAGGGCAGCAAAATTTTCTTTCCAAAGATGAATTTTTAAAAGTTGATTCAACGATTAAGAGTCTTCCAAAACTCAATTGGGTTTCGAATATTGAGGCATATTACAGAAACGGGAATGCTTATTTTTCGTATTCTAAAATGAAAAATAAGAGCACGAAAATTTTAGAAATACCCAAAAATGCTTCCAACACAGATTATTATAGTCCTAAAAATCTTTTGGCATACACTGTAGATAACAATCTTTATGTAGCGAAGGAAGGCAAACCATCCATTGCTGTTTTCAAGTCTGCAGACAAAAATATTGTTACAGGTCAAGCAATTCATAGATTTGAATTTGGAATCAGCAAAGGAACTTTTTGGTCTCCAAAAGGAAGTGCTTTGGCTTTTTATCAAAAAGATGAAACAGATGTTGCAGACTATCCTTTGTTGGACATCAATACAACTCCAGGAAGTTTAAAATCTGTAAAATATCCTATGGCTGGACAGAAAAGTGAGTATGGAAAAGTTGGTATTTATAATGTAGCTTCTGGCAAAGTAATCTTCCTAAAAACAGAAGGAGAAAGAGATCATTATTTAACCAATTTGGCTTGGAGTCCGGATGAGCAATTTATTTTTCTTGCAGAGGTGAATAGAGATCAAAATCACATGTGGCTGAACCAATACAATGCTTCGACAGGTGAAAAAGTAAAAACACTTTTTGAGGAAAAAAACAATGAATGGACTGAGCCCGAGCATCCAGTTGAATTTATTCCAGGCTCAAACAATGAGTTTCTTTGGTTTAGCGAGAGAGACGGTTTTATGAATTTGTATAATTACAATACGGATGGAAAACTCATTAAACAATTGACCAATTTCAAATGGGTGGTGCAAAGTATCATTGGTTTTTCTATTGATAACAAAAAAGTTTATATCGAAGGAACAGGTGAAGATTCCAAAGAAAATCACTGTTATGAAATAGAAATTGCCACAAAAAAAGTAAGAAAATTAACTTCAACTTCTGGTGTACACCATTGTCAATTATCTCCCGATGGTAAATATTTATTAGATTCTTGGTCTAGTCTTACTGTTCCTAATCAAGTGGATATTATTGATGTGAAAAAAGCGACTGCAAAAACAATTCATCAAGCAAAAAACCCTTTAAAAGAGTACAATATAGCACAAGTAGAATTCTTGAAACTAAAATCCAAAGATGGTTTTGATTTGGAATGTAGAATGATGAAACCAAGTAATTTTGATGCTTCCAAAAAATATCCTGTATTGGTTTATGTTTATGGAGGACCTCATGCTCAATTGGTCACCAATGATTGGTTAGGTGGCGCAAGACTTTGGATGCACTATGTGGCGCAACAAGGTTATATTGTGTTTACTTTGGACGGAAGAGGCTCTGCAAATAGAGGCTATGATTTCGAAAAAGTCATTCACAGAAATTTAGGAACTGCCGAAATGGAAGATCAAATGATTGGAGTGGAATATCTAAAATCTTTACCTTATGTAAATGCTGATAGAATGGCTGTTCATGGTTGGAGTTTCGGAGGGTTTATGACTACTTCATTAATGACTAGATATCCAGAAGTTTTTACAACTGGAGTAGCTGGCGGTCCTGTAATCGATTGGAGATGGTACGAAATCATGTATGGAGAAAGATATATGGATACGCCCGAACAAAATCCAGAAGGTTATCAAACCGCAAGTTTGTTGAATTATGTGAAAAATCTTAAAGGAAAACTTCTTATGATTCACGGAACTGTAGATGATGTAGTGGTGATGCAACACAATTTGGCTTATGTCCAAAAATGCGTAACTGAAGGTGTGCAAATAGATTTTTTCCCATACCCAATGCACGAACACAATGTGAGGGGAAAAGATAGAGTACACCTTATGACAAAAATTATTGAGTATATTTTGAGGGAAAATCAGTAAAAGAATTTGAAATTTCTGAAATATGAGATGTGTTTTTTTTCATGTTAACCTTCAACCTTCAACCTTTTTACCAACCGAAGCCAAAGCGTAGGTTGGCAACCTTCAACTTTTTTTACCAACCGAAGCCAAAGCGAAGGTTGGCAACTTTCAACCGAAGCCGAGGCTGACAACCTTCAACAGTTTGAAGAAAACCCCAGAACAAAAAACATCTTACCCTTCAAAGGTAATAGAAACAGTCCATACTTTACTACGAAGTTTATCTATAGGATTGGAAAAGTAAGTATTTTCTTGTATCAATATGTTTTTGAGTCCCATCCCCATTTTGAGTTCTATACCTAGTTTAAAATATTCTAAAAAGAAATCAAAACCTCCACCTACTTCAATTCCATAATCAGGCTTTGTGATTTTTACAATTTGCTCTTTTAAAGATGCAGAACCGTTGTTTACATCTTTGTTGGATTGCATATCCAAACCGAATCTACCTCCAGCAACAATGTAGGCGGCAAAGTTGTTGATACGTTCAGTACGCATTTTGAGAAGTAAAGGAAAGTCAAGAAAAGTGGACTCTACTCTTTTGGTCCATAGAATAGAGGTGTCTCTAGCGCCTGCAAAGTTATATTGCAATTCTCTTTCTTGAAACGATAATGTAGGTAAAAACCTTATACTTGTAAGATGAGTAATATTTAATGACGAAACAATTCCTAGATTAAATCCTGGTCTTGAAATATTATTTAAACTTAATAGACTATTGTTGACATAATTATTGGGTTTTTCATCTATAAAGAAATCTGAAGAATTCCAACCTAAAATAAATCCAAAATGAAATTTTGATTTGTCAAATTCTTGCAAATTTTTCATAACCAATCTACTTCCATTTCCTTGTCCAAATATGGAAAAGATAGAAAGTATAAAAATTAAAGTTAAGAATGATTTTTTCATTTCAATTGCAAAAGTAATAAAACGTATTCAAAGTTGAATTGTTATGCGGATATTAAAATATGTTTTATAAAATCTAAAAATGGATAATTAGAAAGTAGTATAATAACTTAAAACTTAATGTTAGAGTTCCGTTGATGTTATGGATTGTCCGCTGAAGTTTCCAATAAACGCTCGTATTCAAAAATGTATTTTTCAATTGTGCCCAGTTTATTTTTTGCCCAATCTACGTTCAAAATTAATTTTTCTTCGTCAGAAAGTTGCCATTGAATGTCCGTTTTTCTTAGTTTTTCAATAAGTAAACTCATACAAAGCGCTGCGCTCACCGAAATATTAAAACTTTCAGTAAAACCATACATTGGAATTTTCACCAATTCGTCAGCATTGTCTTTGATGATGTCAGAAATTCCTTCTTTTTCGTTCCCAAAAACCAAAGCAACAGGTTCATTTAACTCAAGGTCATAGATATTTTTGTCTGTATGAGGTGTGGTAGCCACAATTTTGTATCCTTTGCTTTTGAGATGGTTGATACAAGAAAGCGAATTATTTTCAGCTTCTTTGTGTTTGATCACATTCACCCATTGACCACTTCCAAGTGCTACTTTTGGGTTTACTTTATACTTATTTCGGTTTTCAATGATGTGTAAATCTTGAATTCCAAAACAATCGCAAGTTCTAATTACAGCACTAGCATTATGTGGTTGGTAAATATCTTCGACTACTGCAGTAATGTACCTTGTTCGATCTTCTAAGACTTTATCTTGAATCGCCACTCTATCTTCTGTGATAAATTGATTCAAAAAATCTAAAAATTCGGGTGTATAAATATTTGTTTCGCTCTTCATAACACAACTTTATACTCACAAAAGTAGAAATTATTGAAAAGATGAGCGCATAAAAAGAAAATAACCTACTGAAATCAAATAATGGTTAAGTTTAAATTAAATGATTTTTGAATAAAAATAAGACTTTATTCACTCAACTTAATCTAACCGTAAACACCTATTAAAGTTCAAATAATATGCGTTGATTTACTTTGTACTCTGAAAAGAAGAAGGTAAATCAATAAATACAGAATTGTGGCGCAAGGAAAATTAATAAGAAGTGTAATATTTGGTGTTAGAGACATTTGGAAACAGATGAGTGTCTTCAACAAAACAGTGTCTTCATTTTTGGTGTTTTTTATTTTTAACGGAATTTTACTATTAATTTGGAATTTACATAGCCATCAAAAACAATCAGTTCAGTCCTATCAATCTCAGTTAATGAGTTATAAGGAGATGATCGATGCAAGTGTAATTTATTCTAATGGTTTTTTAATAAAAGACCTCGTTGATACTAATTTTTATGCTCAACATACTTCTGAAAATGAAAAGGGTTTTCTAGAGAATATCAAATCGTTCCAAAATGGAATTGCACAATTGAAAAAAAATGATTTGAGTTCGCTTTACGAATTAGAAAATAATTTAGATTCTATTGAACAAAAAGTAGCGCTCTATTACGCTAGTTTTGACGCCTTGAAAGAAATGATTTTGAAAAAAGGATTTTATAATTATGGAATTGAAGGTAAAATGCGAAAATATATTCACGCAATAGAAAATGACTATACAAATATCATCTCTATGAGTGATATATTGGCATTGAGAAGACACGAGAAAGATTATTTGATGCGTTCTGAAGTTAAATATATTAAAAAATTCGAATCAAAAATGGGTGAAATTGAAACCCAACTTAAAGCATCTTATAAAAGTGATTCGATAGATGAAGGATTAGAAATTTTAAATCAATATCATTATACATTCAAGGAATTAGTTGCTATAAACAATATTATTTACAACAAAAAAGATGGTTTGTATTTGTCTTTTGAAGTACAAACTCAAGATTTAATGGAAATGATTCAAGTATTAAAGGTTGATGTAAATAAAAAGTCTTCTGTTCACTTATCTAGCATTATGAAATATTATTGGGCTTTTACGATTTGTTTTATTTTGTTGACAATATCAATTATCTACTTTATGGCAAAAGGGCTTACCACTCCAATAGTTAGATTGAACAAAGGCGTTAGTGATTTTATTGAAAGCGATTTCAAAGTAAAAACATTTCCAAAATACAGAGACAGAAAAGATGAGTTGGGAATTTTGTCAAATAGTTTTTATCATTTGCAAAAAGAAATTGCTGATACATTCAAAAATTACAGGAAGAAGCCGAAGAAAAACAAAATAAACTTTTGAGACAAAACGAAAAATTGAAATTCAGAAATTTCTTCTTTCTGAACACAGAGCAACATTACAGGAAACAAACAAACGTGTTCAAGACAGTTTGGATTATGCTTTGAAAATTCAGTCTAATTTGATGAACGATTTCAATGATTTAGAATATCCTCATTTAGAAATTTCTAATTGGTATCAACCCAAAGATACGGTGAGTGGCGATTTTTATTGGTTTTTTGAAAATGAAAATTCAATTTTTATTGCCTTAGCCGATTGTACAGGACACGGTGTGCCAGGTGCTTTTATGAGTGTATTGGGAATTAGTTTTTTGAATGCGGCTGTAATCGACAACAACATCAAAGAACCAAATAAGATTTTGGAGTTTGTAAATAATAAAATTATTACTTTGTTTAATTCAGACAATAAACCTACAGTACTAAGAGACAGTATGGATATGATTTTGTTGAGGATTGAAAAAGAATCTTCAGATATAATCATTTCTAGTGCCAACAAAGATTTTGTGATTGTACAGGACGGAGAAGTAAAAAGAATCAAATCTTCAAGGTGTTCTGTGGGATCATCTAGGCTTTACAACATCAAAAATATGATGTACGATAATCTTTATTATGATACCCAATCGCTTGACGCCATCTATTTATATTCAGACGGAATTGTAGATCAGTTTGGGGATGAAAACAATAAGAAATTTAAGTTTAAGAGAATGGAAGAAATTCTGAAATCTCATAAAAATACTGAAGAAACTGTCGTTCAATTAAAAAGAACTCTATTGAAGTGGAAAGGCAGTTACGAACAAACAGACGATATTTCACTGATAGCCATAGGGCTGCAAAAACATAATCAAAAAGTTGCTGAATTAGAGCAGTTTAATGAGTTTAAAATTGCATAAAATTTATTTTCTTTCAATTTTATTAGTTCTTACTCTTTACAAAAAATATATATCCGCTTTTATACCAGTAAACAAATTTAACCAATATTAAACTTTTAGAATAAGAATCAAAATAGTTTAAACACAAAGTCAAGGTCAGGTCGAGTGGGTTTCGTATATTTTACATTGATTTTGAAAAAATCGATTGAAAAATAGAAAGTTGTATCGAGACCAATTTGAGGAGTACCAAACTCCCCTCGCTTCTCGATACAATTTTCGCTTCGTTACTCTTCGCAAAAACCACTCGAACTGACCAAGCGCGTTTAGTTTCGATTATTTTTTTCTTTCGAGTTAACTCGAGGTATTCTAAAACATTAATAGAACAACAAACATTAAATTTAATTTTACAAACCATTACTGGTAACTTTGCGGGGAATTATATTACAAAATAATCCAAACTTGAGTTAAAAATATTTTACTTACTTTTGAGTCAATTAATAAAATCAAAAGATTGGAAAGAATATTTTAATGATTGAAGACGATACTCACGTTTGTGCTTTTGTAAAAAAAGGATTGACGGAGGAGAAATATCACGTTGAGGTAGTCAATGATGGAATTGAAGGAGTGAAATTATTTGAAAACGGAAATTTTGACCTCATTCTTTTAGACATTATGTTGCCAACAATTAGTGGTTTGGAAGTTTGCACGAAAATAAGAGCAAAAAGTAATGTCCCAATTTTATTATTAACTGCATTAGGTACTGCCGAAAATGTTGCTTTGGGATTGAATATGGGGGCTGATGATTATTTAGTAAAACCTTTCAAATTTATTGAATTATTAGCAAGAATTAAATCACTTCTTAGGAGGTATGACTCCTCGGAGTATAAGACAAATGCTTCGGAATTTATCTTCACTTTCAATGAGATTGAATTGAACGATTACACCAAAGAAGTAAAATGTGCTGGAAATTTAGTTACGCTAACATCTACAGAATATAAACTTTTATACACATTCATTACCAATCCCAAGAAAGTGATTTCTAGAAAAGAAATTTTGGATAAAGTTTGGGATGTGAATTATGAATTGGGGACCAATGTGGTAGATGTTTATGTAAATTACTTAAGAAAAAAACTTGACAAGTATCTAGATAAAAAATACATTCAAACTGTGATAGGTATGGGGTATGTATTAAAAGATTAAGCACAATATGAAGACCAGAACTAGAATTGTACTTCTTTTGTTTTCAATCTTTTTTAGTTTGATCATTGTGTTTAGTATATTCATTTTTTATTTTACTTCTCAATATTCATTCAACGATTTCTATAAAAGACTTGAGATTAGAGCTTATTCTACAGCTAGAGTAGAATTAGACAACAAAGATTACAGTGAAGTAATCAAAGAATTCAAAGTTGAATATCTCGAAATGTTGCATGATGAAAAACATTATATACATGAATATGAAAATATACAAAAACTTGAAAGTTTTGCAGAACTAAATCAACTCAACTTGGATTTTTTAAAAAGTATTATTCTCGATGGTGTCGGTTCATATCGAATCAATAGTCTCTTTTTTTCTGGGATTAAATATCAAACGCAAGGTAGGGTGTATTTAGTGATTACTTCTGCAAATAATTTTTACTACAATCATCACATGTCTTATTTAAGAAATTTGTTGGTGACATGTATTATCGTTACATCTATAGTATTGATTTTTATTTCTTACTGGTTTTCAAAGAGGCTGATTAATCCTATTAAAAAAATCACTGAAAAAGTCAATCAAATAGGAACAGAAAACCTTTTCATACGATTAGAAGGCTCTGAAAAAGAAGATGAGCTGGGAGCATTGATAAAAACCTTCAATAATATGTTGGACAGGTTAGAAACTAGTTTTGAGACTCAAAACAATTTCATTAGCAATGCTTCACACGAACTCAATACACCGCTTACCTCTATAATTGGAGAGGCAGATGTAACACTCACTAGAATTAGATCTGTAGATGAGTATATAGAATCTTTGCATAATATTCTTGAAGAAGCCGAAAAATTAAATAAAAAAACCAAAGCTTTGTTGTTTTTGGCGCAAACGGGTTTCAATGGCAAAACGCTTACATTTGAAGAAGTTAGAATGGATCAGTTGTTATTCGATGTTCACGAAACCATCAATAGAATTCATCCCGACAACAAAGTCAGTATTGTTTTTAGTGCTTTGCCAGATAACCCAGAGAAATTAAAAGTTTTGGGTAATGAACAGTTACTTCATTTAGCATTTTCTAATGTGATTCTTAACGCATACAAATATAGCAATAATCAAGAAGTTAGGGTTTTGCTTTCTGTAGAAGAAACTTCAATAGTTATAGAAGTCCAAGACAATGGAGTAGGTATTCCAAAAGATGAACTTCAATATATTTACGATCCTTTTTGGAGGGGTTCCAACACCAAAAGTTTTGAAGGTTACGGCATTGGACTGCCTCTTACAAGAAATATCATTAAAATTCATCATGGCGAGATTATAGTAATTTCGGAAAAAAATAAAGGTACAATTGTATTACTTAAAATCCCTTTAAAAACAGATGCTCAGTAGTGGTGTAGTTTTTTTTAGTCTAATGTGATTTTAATCTCTATTTTATTATTCTCTAATATGTATGATGTAACTTTGCCGACTAGTTTTCAGAAAACTGATTAATCAATATTTAATATTGAAGTGTTTCTAATGACTTGGCATATATAAAAGTATAAATTCAACAATCAAATTAGGATATTTTGAAAATAAATCTATTTTTTTTCAAAACCATCAAAACGTTTATTAATAATGAAAATTAAATTATCATTTATAATAGTGCCATTAATCATCTTCAGTGTTTTCTACTCTATTTTTTTTCTATCTAGCAGATTGCAACATCCAGAGAAATTATTGATTGGAACGTGGGAAGAGGTGTCTTGGACTTATGAAAAAGCGGATAGTTATAATGGAAAGAATCATCATTCTGCGGATTATATAGATGAAGTAATAAAACATGAAATATCAAAAGATTTGGTCATTCATAAGTCAGAAAAATGGACTTTTAGTGGTAAGTCAGATTTATACTTACACAAAGAATCTGGAGAAGATGTTCATGCTAAGTGGCGTTTAAAAGGCAGAGGTCATATTCTAAAAATGCTTTATGATGATGGACAAACAATAGAATTGTACAACATCAAAGAACTTACTGAAGATAAGTTGGTGATTCATTTTGAAAATGAAATACAAGCAAGAGGAATTGTAAAAATAGAATTTAAAAAAGTAAAGTAAAATAATGCTCAAAAAGTTTAGTCATACAAGGTCTAATTTAGATAACATCAAGTTAGGTGTTCTTACTGCATTCACAGCGGGAATGGTCAATGTTTCATCATTGATTTTGTTTTTCTCATTTACTTCAAATGTAACGGGACATTACGCCATATTAGCAGAAGAGATTGCAAAAGGTAAGTGGTTTCAAGTCTTCATTGTAATTTCTTGGATATTTCTATTTTTTGCAGGAAGTTTCTTATCCAATTTTATTGTAATCAATGGAAAAAATGTAAGTAACTATATTTCACATTCCATTCCATTGGTTCTAGAAATGATTTGTTTTATATATGTTGGAATTTATGGAGTATATTATTACCAAGAAACATTGATGGAAACTGAAATGTTGGTCGCAATTTTACTGTTCTCAATGGGGCTTCAAAATGGACTTACGGCTAGTATCTCGAATTTTTCTGTAAAAACAACACATCTTACTGGTCTTACTACAGATTTGGCGGTGCATTTGTCTATGATTACTCAAAAAGAATACAGAGATAATCCTGCTATTATTGATAAAATCAAGTTGCTTTCTTCCATCGCAATTTCTTATCTAACAGGTGGTATTATAGCTGGAAGTATTACTTATTATTTTGAGTTTAAAGTATTTTTCTATGTTTCTTTTTCAATTTTACTAGTGTTATTTTATGATGCCTCAACAACTTATTTGAAATTACTTTTTAGAAAAAAAAGAGGGAAGATTGTAAAAAAGTAATCCTCTAATTCCTTGTCTGTTTAATATGATATAAAATTGAGTTAAAGTAGAATTAAGAATAACATAACAATCATTCCTTATTTGAGTACCCACGAAAACTTAGTTTTGCACTCACTTAATACTAGGTTAATGGGAAAGCACAAATTAGTAGAGTTTTTACTGAGAATTGCAGTTTTTGGAACTTTTTTGGGGCATGGAATCATGGCGCTGTCTATTCCTCAAGGATGGATTTCTTTAATAACTGGTTTTGGATTTACGGAAAGTTTTGCGCAATGGACATTACCATATATTGGTGTTTTGGATATAATAGTTGCATTATTGGTTTTGTTTTTCCCAATAAGAATTATTGTAATGTGGGCAATTATTTGGGCTTTTATGACAGCCCTTTCAAGACCAATTTCTGGTTTGTCTGTAATAGATTTTGTTGAAAGATCCTCCAATTGGATAGCCCCACTTGCTTTACTTTTCCTAATTGGACTTCCAAAGAGCATCAAAGATTGTTTTAAGGTTAAGAAATCTTAAATTTTCCGTAACATTCATAACATATATTAAATATATAAATAACTTGTTCTAAACATTGAATTAATCTATTCAAAATAGTTTTGTAGGATGAAATTTAGTCTATGAAATCAATACTATTTACGTCACTTTTTCTGTTTTCTATTCCCTTTTTAAGTCAAAAAGATTCTACTAATAAATGGTGGAACAATATTGAAATTGATGGTTACTTTCAGTTTCAATACAACTATACGAATAAGGCAGACTCTCTTGATCTGCATTCTATGTCAGCGGGAGATTTTCGAAGATTCAACAATAACAAATTTATGGTGAGAAGGTCGAGACTACAATTTATGTACAACAAAGATTTTGTGTCTTCTTCTTTTTCTTTTGACTTAACAGAACGAGGTTTTTACATCAAAGATGCTTGGATGTCATTCGAGGATAAATGGACAAAATCATTTAGAGTCACTACTGGAGTTTTTGCTCTACCATTTGCTCATGAAATTGAATTAAGTTCACAATTTAGAGAAAGTCCTGAGCGTTCTAGAGTCATTCAACATTTGTTTCCTGGCATCAGAGATATCGGTGTGAATTTGAATTTTCAGCTACCAGATTCTTCAAAATTACATTTTATCAAATTAGATGGTGGAATTTATCACGGAACTGGAGGGAATTTAGAAGCAGACAACGGAAAAGATTTTGTAGGTCGTTTTATGATTGACAATCCTTTAAAATCAAAAGTTTTTAATTTTTCATTGGCATATTCCTACTTGAATGGAAAAGTGCGTCACCAATATGATATAGATGGAAGTTTTTCTAATTATCATTACGTATATAACCACAAAGACACTACTTTTAATGTAGATGGCGTAGATCAAGATTACAGAGTAATGTTTATTGATTTGCTTCCGAATGAGTTAGACTCTATTATTAATGATAGTATAAATGGATTCACACCAGCAACTTACGGGAAATTTGTAACAAGAAAGTATCACGCAATTAGCGGTCAAATAGATTTGGATTTGAATTTTGGGAGAACGAAACTCGGAAAAACAACCATAAGAGGTGAGTATATTTGGGGAGACCAAGTTTCTCAAGAAGGAACATTAGGAAATCCTTATGTCTTTAGTTCAGCTACACCTACAGGGCCTTTTACGGGAGTTACTTGGCCTAAATATGATAGTCCACAACCTTACAATCCCGCAACTGTCTCTAGTCAACTAAAACCCTCTCATACATTTGTTAGAGCTTTTAGAGGTGCCAATTTCTATTTCGATCAACAAATAGGAAATTCAAAACATCATATCTTATACAAATTTGATTATTATGACCCCAACACTAAAGTTTCTGGTGATGACATTAGATTCAATATTGTAGATAGTGTTGGAAACATCATTCAAGCTACTGGCTTGTCTGTTGCAGATGTGGCATTCACCACTCACGGATGGGGATACAGATATGTTGCCAGTGATCATTTGAGTTTTATGTTTTACTATGAAAACCCAAGAAATGAAAAAACACAACTTGAACCACTTGGAAGTACACAAATCAATAACGGAAGATATCCTCATTCTGGATTTTTAGACGAAATCAAAGATGATGTTTATACCATCAGAATTCAATATTTATTTTAATTTTTAATACATAAAAAACAACAGAAAATGAAAACAAAATCAATATTATTAATCGTTGTATTATGCCTTATAGGTGTAAATACTTTAAAAGCAGCAACCAACAGATACTGCTTAACATTAAGAGATGATCCTGCCACAACAATGGTCGTAGGCTGGGCTGGAGATAACGGAACTGTTCATTATGGAACTACTGATGAGGGTACAAATTATACTAATTACCCTTTGAGTCACGCTTCGAATAGAACAGCAACAGCTCACGGACAAACAAGACACTTTGCAAGATTGACAGGTTTAACTCCAAATACAATGTATTATTTTGTGATTAGAGATGCCGCTGGACAAACAAGCGCTAGATTCAAATTCAGAACATTGTCTGATAATCCAAATGATGCTTTTACGTTTGTAAATGGTGGTGATACCAGAGATGGATTCAAAACTTTTGGGTTTTATGTAGAAAATTGTCCAAGTGGAGATTGTCTTGAAAAAAGAAGAGAAGGAAATCAATTGGTATCTAAAATAAAACCAGATTTGGTTGCTTTTAATGGTGATTACGTAATGAACCAAATCACATCAAACACTACAAACGAATGGAATCAATGGTTTGATGATTGGCAATTAACAATTTCTTCTGATGGTAGAATGTATCCTACTTTGCATACACAAGGTAATCACGAAGACAATCAAGATATGTACAATTTGTTTGACGTACCTCAAGAAGAGTATTACGTTTTGAATATTCACAATGGATTATTTAGAGCATATCTTTTAAACTCAGAGTTGAATGCTTGTTCTAATACGGCTCAATTGAACTGGTTGACAAATGATTTACAAACACACGCTACTGGTGGAACAAGCGATCCTATTTGGAAATTTGCGCAGTATCACATTCCTACTTTTGCAATGGGTAATGGTTACGGATTGGTTGGAGATCAAATGAGTTGTTGGGTAAATTTGTTTGAACAATATGGTGTAAAATTAGCTTCAGAATCACATACACACATCACCAAATGGACACATCCTTGTAAGAAAAATTCAGGAAATACAGATTTCGTATTGGATAGTGATGGAATCGTTTATATTGGAGAAGGTCAATGGGGAGCACCACACAGAACTTTGGATTTTACTGGAGCTAATAAAAAGCCATACGTAAGAGATCAAGAAGTTTTTGATAATTTTTTCTTTATCAAAGTTTCACCACAAGAAATTTCTATAAAATGTGTGAAATTCGAAAATGTAGATAATGTTTCGGAAAGTACAGATGATAACTTAGGAAGTGATTTACCTGCTGGAGTAGTGCTTTGGAATCCTTCTAACGGAAATGAAATTGTAATTACAAATCCTAATGCTCCTTCTAGTGTTGTTGAAAATATAGTAAAAGTAAGTAGCATCTCTCCTAATCCAAGTTCTGGAATTGTCAATATTAATTTTAATGTTGATATGAAAAATGCAACTATAGAATTGTACAACAGTCTAGGTAAATTATGTTCTTCTGAAAAAGTAAGTGGAAACGAACATACACTTGATTTAAAAGATGCTTGTAGTGGAGTAAACTACATTTACATTAGATCTGAAGACGGAAAAGTAGAATCTCACAAAGTAGTTAAGTTCTAAACCTAAGTATAATACTCAAAAAAAATCTCGCTTGACAATTTGTCGAGCGAGATTTTTGTATAATAAAACTTATATATATTTATGAAAGTTCATCGTTTTCAATATTGTCAATAATATCATTGTTAGTTGGTAGATGATTATTGTTACTTTCATTTATTGCTCCAGTTACTGTCCATTCTTTTCTCAAATAGACAACAGAACCTACAAATAGACCACCGATTAACATTACCATAAATCCAGTAGCAATTTTCGAATCCATAATTTCTTCACCTAATGAAGCAAATATTCGAATGATAATTGCAGATAAAAATACATTTACACCAACAATTATTTTCAATGAATCTTTGCTTTCTAGACCTTTTGAAACATAATAATAACCTAAATAAATGGCAAATAAAGTCATTATAAATTGCGTTCCATAACTTCCTACTATATAAGTCAATATAAAAGCTAATATTGGCAGCCCCAAAATCAAAGGATTCAGAGTGTCTTTTTCTTCCGAAGGAATTTCTTCATCATAGATTTTGTAAGCTCCAAATGCAAGCCCTAAAAGAATAAAATAAGCTATTTGTTTGTGGAAAGAATAACCCTCAAACAGTGAAATCTGACTTTGAGTAAAATCTACTGCTTCTGCAAAAGATAAACCTATTGAGATAAATATTACAAACAAGATAATTAAAGATTCTACAGGTTTTGCAATAAACCAATCGCCTTTTTTGTAAAAAGCTTTTGAAAAAATATACAAACCTGGTAATACAATTGCTAATGCTGGAACATATAACCCCGAAGTTTGAGTAATCGCTAGCGCAATTATCATTACCATAAATAGTAATCCAAAAATTATCTCTTTCGTTTCTATTGATTTTGCAGCTTTAAGTTTGGGTATCCAAAAGTAGAGTATTGCAATAGCAAAGAACCAAATAAAATGCGTTAAGAACATCAACCAGTTATAACTAATATTGGATGATAAAAAGGTAATAGAATATGTTACAATAATCATATATAAATAACTAGCAAGTGTAGATTCCATCTTATGAATAATAAATAACCCTCCTGCTAAAATTAAATAAATAAGAATGTCGGATCTTAACCAACTATACATTTCATAAAGTCCATAAGCACTTATAAATGTTGCGGCTAAACCTCCCAGCATAAATACCGCAGCAATTTCTCTCCATAGTCCTTCACCTTTGAAAAACTTTTCATAAAGAAAATACATAGCAACACCAATCAACAACGGTAAAAAAGAAAGTAATTTTAGAACGTCTTGATCTGTTGATTCTGGTATCACAATCATCAAAAACCCAAAAATTGCTAGAATAATTCCATTCGTTGCTAAATAAAATTTCAACATTTTGTATAATGGATAAGACTGATTGGGTTCTGCAGCAGTTAATAAAGCGGCTCTAAATTGTTTTTCGGAATCGCTTCCTGCAGGAGTCTTACTAAATTGCCTTTCCAGCCAGTTTTTCTTTTGATAAGCAATCAGTGCTTGAAATAAAGGAAAAAGATATATAGCAGACATTACAACTGCTATAGATATGAACGCGTAATACATAATACCAAAGTATCCGCCTCCTAAAAGTGATAACATTCTCATAGTTTTTAGTTTTTTAGTTTCCTCAAAACTACGAAAATTAATTAATCTTATGAAATAATTGTTTAAAAGTTAAATTTCAAGGTTTAATCGATTGATTAACTCGTGTAAATGCATCCTCCAATATTGTTTTTGGAAGCGCCTGTTACAGATGCTAAACAATTTTCCTGTGAGTCGAGTCTTAAAGCCCCCAAAAAAGCAAAAATTAAAGCCTCTTTGAAATCTATAATATCTTTCTTTGGAATTATAATTTGTGCTTTCGTATTTTTTTGAATTTCACTAATCCAGAAATCATTGTAAGCTCCTCCTCCTGTCACTAAACATTTTTCGCCCCTTATATCTTTACCTATTTGAATTCCCAAATGCACCCCAAAAGTATGAAGTTTGTCTTCTGTAGGAATTTTGCTAGCGTCTAAAATGGATTTAAATTCTTTAATAAAAAACTCTTTTCCTAGAGATTTTGGAGGTTTTTGTTCGAAGTATTTAAAATTGTTCATTTGTTCTAGTAAGTTAGCATCCAATTGCCCATTTTTAGCAATGGTTCCGTTTTCATCATACTTCAAATCCAAAGATTCACATAAATAATTACCCACCATATTTGCCATACAGATATCGAAAGAAATACGTTGATTGTTTTCTTGATAGGAAATATTGGCAATACCACCTAGATTTAAACAACTTTGAAATTCATAAAACAAATGTAAATCACCAATAGGTACCAAAGGCGCGCCTTGCCCTCCTAAAGCCACATCTACAGTCCTAAAATCACAAATAGTTGTAATGTCTGTAAGAGCAGAGATATGAGCGCCACTTCCTATTTGAGAAGTAAGTGAAATTTCTGGCTGATGAAAAATAGTATGCCCGTGACTTGCAATAGCATCTATATCTTCCCTGTCTATTTGATGAAAATCTATAAAAGCATTAACCAACTTACCAAAAAACTGCCCCAATAAAACGTTTGTTTTTACATAATTATGTGCAGTTTGATTTTCGAGATGTGAAAGTATTCCCTTCCAATGTTCATCATACTCAAATGTTTTAGCATTCAGGATTTTAAACTCCCATTTCTCACCTTTTGTAAAACTACAATAAGCAATGTCCACTCCATCTAGGGAAGTTCCAGACATAATTCCAATGATATTTAAAGTATTTTTCAAGTTCTAAAATTAAAGTTTTTTTAGTTGCAATGTTGAAGATAAACACTAATTTTGGATATTGAAAAAATAGTATTAACTTTTTATAAAAATATTTGAGATGGATTTTAAATTGAGTGAAGAGCAAATTGCAGTAAGAGATGCCGCAAGAGATTTTGCACAAAACGTTTGCAAGCCTGGCGTAATAGAAAGAGATACCAACCAAACTGTTCCTTTAGAGCAAATTAAGCAATTGGGAGAATTAGGTTTTATGGGAATGATGGTAGATCCCAAATATGGTGGTAGCGGAATGGATGCAATGTCTTACGCTCTTGCAATGGAAGAAATCTCAAAGGTAGATGCTTCTGTATCTGTTTGTATGTCTGTAAATAATTCATTAGTTTGTTATGGATTAGAAACGTATGGTACAGAAGAGCAAAAACAAAAATATTTAGTTCCTTTAGCAAAAGGTGAAAAAGTAGGAGCATTCTGTCTTTCTGAGCCTGAAGCAGGTTCTGATGCTACATCTCAAAGAACAACAGCCATTGATATGGGGGATTACTATCTTTTGAATGGCACCAAAAACTGGATTACCAATGGAAGTACTGCATCAACTTATTTAGTAGTTGCTCAAACAGATGCAAGTAAAGGACACAGAGGAATCAATGTGTTGATTGTTGAAAAAGGAATGCCTGGATTTGAAATTGGAGCAAAAGAAGATAAATTAGGTATTAGAGGTTCAGATACGCATACTTTACTTTTTAATGATGTTAAAGTTCCTAAAGAAAACAGAATAGGTGAAGATGGATTCGGATTTAAATTCGCTATGAAAACCT
>JAGYKU010000040.1 GCA_018401455.1 Flavobacteriales bacterium | reverse complement strand
TCTCCATTAGAACTAAAAAATAGCGTTTTGCCATCAGGATGAAAAAATGGTGAATCTTCATCATTTGGTGTATTGATTGGTGCACCTACATTTTGAGCCAAACTCCATTGTCCATTGGGTAATTTTTTACACATATATATGTCTCTACCACCAAGACCTCCTGGTCTATCACTCACAAAAAACAATGTTTGCCCATCAGCAGAAATGGTAGCGTGTGTTTCCCAATATTGAGTATTAATATCAGAACCCATTTTTTCAGGAGTTCCAAAATCGTCATTTTCTAACTCATAGTTAGCAACAAATATATCACCATTACCATTGACATCTTTGTAAATAAATAGTTGTTGCCCATCTCCAGAAACTCCAATCATAGCTTGATTTGATTTAGGGCTACTAATAGATTTAAGAACTTCAGGTTCGTTCCATTTTTTGTTAGCAAAATCATAATAGGAAACATATACATCTTCATAATGCATACCATCTTGTGGGCTAAAAAATTTAGCATTGCTACTATCAGGTCTCATTCTTCTTGATGTAAAATATAAAGCTCCTTCATCAAGTGATACTACTGGGCTAAAATCTTCGTCAGGACTATTGATTTCTTTTCCGATATTTTTAATCAAATATTCTTTTGGATTAGGAATTTCTACTTTTGCAATTTCTAATTGTTTTAGATGTAAATTTGCACTTTCAAAAAGTTTATGTTTTTTAGAAACATCATCAATAAATAATTGGAAATTTTTCCCTGCATCATCTAATTTTTCATTTAAATGATATGCCAATCCTAAATAGTAATGTGTCTCATAAGGAGCATTGGTCTCAGAAATTTCAAAAGGATTGTATTTTTTTGAAATTTTCTTTTCTGCGGCAAGTAAATAAGGAAGTGCAGCAGCTCTCTCGTTAGAAATTTGCAACAAACAAAAACCCGCTTTATAGTTTACGTTTGCATTATCAGGCTGTTCTTCACACAAAGACTTTAAAATGTCTGCTGCGTAAATAAACAATTGATCATCCATTAATAAATTAGCCGCTTCAAATTTTTCTTTGAAACTAGCATTTTTTAAAGATTCTTTGAATTTTTCAGGATCAAATTCTCCCCCACCTCCCTGAGTAAAAAAGACTGAAGGAGCGCAGATAAAAAGCATTGCAAGTGTTAGTAATTTAGTAATATTTTTCATATTCCTTATATATTGGGATAAATTCATTGTTTAAATTTCTCTATTTATATCAAACTGTTCTAAGTAATCTCCAACTCTTTTTACAAAAGCGCCACCTAATGAACCATCAATAATTCTATGGTCATAAGAATGTGATAAGAACATTAAATGTCTTATTGCAATTGCATCACCAGATGGTGTTTCAATTACGGCTGGTTTTTTTCTAACTGCTCCTAAAGCCAAAACAGCACTCTGAGGTTGCATAATAATGGGAGTTCCCATTACGTTTCCAAAAGTTCCAACATTAGAAACAGTATAGGTTCCACCTTGAATATCAGTAGGCAAAAGTTTATTGTTTCTCGCAGCATTTGCTAATCCGTTTACTTTTTTAGCAAGACCGGCCATATTGTATTGGTCTGCATTGTGGATTACAGGTACAATTAAATTTCCTGTAGGAAGCGCTGTTGCCATTCCCACATTGATGTCTTTTTTCACAACAATTTGAGACCCGTTAAGCATTACATTTACCATTGGAAAATCTTGTAAAGCTTTTACTACTGCTTCTATAAATATTGGTGTAAATGTTAATTTCTCACCAGTTCTTTTTTCAAATGCCACTTTGTTTTTCTCTCTCCACATTACAATATTAGTAACGTCTGCTTCAACGAATGAAGTTACGTGAGGAGAAACATGCTTCGACATCACCATATTCTCTGCGATGAGTTTTCTCATTCTGTCCATTTCAATGATTTCATCATTTGGACTTATAGGAACAGGTGGTGCTTTATAATAAGGTCCAGATGCAGGTGCTGGAGTTGGTTTAGTTTCCGTTTTGGCTGGTGCAGTTGCAGTAGGAATACTTGAAACAGTTTCTTTAACTTCTTTTACAACAGGAGTATTACCTCTATTTTCGATGTAAGAAAGAACATCTTTTTTGGTTACTCTTCCTTCTTGACCACTTCCAGATATTGAATTCAATTCTTCAAATGAGATGTTTTCTTTTTCGGCAATACTTCTCACTAAAGGAGAAAAGAATTTATCAATTTCAGAATTTTTTGGAAGAACTGTTGTTCCGCCATTAGAAGCAACAATAGGAGCCATTAATTCATTTACAACAGCAGCGCTTTCAACCTCTTTACTTTCGCTTGCAGGTGTAGCGGCAACTTCCACTTCTCCTCCTTCTGAACCAATAATTGCAAATACTGCTCCTACAGGGACTACATCACCTTCTTCAAAAAGTCTTTTTTTCAAAATTCCAGACACAGGTGAAGGAACTTCTGAATCCACTTTATCAGTTGCTATCTCTACTATAGGTTCATCTTCTTCTATGATGTCACCAACATTTTTTACCCAATTTGTAATTGTTGCTTCAGCAACACTTTCTCCCATTTTTGGTAATAAAACCTCTATCTCTGCCATTGTTTTTGTATAAAAATCTTTTGTTAATACAATTATATCAATCTCGCAAAGGTAAAAAAGTATTTGAAGTTGGAAAACAATTCTTTATTTAATTATCTTTTTTTTAAAAAAGTAAAAGAATTAATTTATGAATATATTTTATTTAAGTTATTGAAAAATAATGATATATCTTTAGAAAGTGTATAGTCCTTTGCATATATTAAATTAACTTTATGCAAAAACATCTGGTTGGTTTTGAATAGATTTATTGGAAATAGTAATGATCCAATCTTTAATTTTAGGGTATTTCGAGTAATTGAGTTCTTTGTGTCTAGCGTATCCAATCCAAGTTTTTTTGCCAATTAACACATTAAATGAATTTGAAAATATTTTTGATTTAAAGCCTGAAAAAATAAATAAAATTGGGCTAAAAATTAAAATGAAAAAGGCTGTTGTAAAATCAAATAATCGTTTATTTCGTTTGTTTTTAGCATTGCTAATGGTATTTAAATCAAGGATGTATAAGTCGCCAGAAGTGTGAATTGAATTGCTACCAATAAGATACATACTATCGGGTTGCGCAATTTTGAAATCTACATTTTTAGCGGCTCTGATGTTGGACATTAACTCAATGATTCTTTGAGCGCTTAAGTTTTTGGCGCTAAATATCACTTCATCTATTTTATTGATAAAAATATAGTCCGATAATTGATTTAATTTACCGGCATCCAAATTAGCTTCTTGATTATATTCAAAAGGCGATAAATCTCCCAAAAAACTTACTGTTGTAGTTTGTTTTAAAAGTGGTAAAATTCTTTCTTTTTCTTCTTCATCACCAATAATTAAAAAACGTTTTTTTGAAGCGTCTTCAAGTGAATATCCTTCGAATTTTAAAACACTCAAAAGCCATCTATTCAGGAGTACTATAATGATGGAGGAAACACTACCGAAAAGTAAAATAAACCTTGAAAATTGAACTTCTTTGGGCAATAAACCATAAATCATCAATAAAATTACAGAGCCTAGAAGAATTCCTTTGATAGTATTTACTGTCTTGATGGGCTTGTCGTAACCACCCATAAGGTAATTGGTGAAAACCCATACTAAAGCATAAGCAGGTAGTGCAAAAAGCAGCAATTGAGTTTCATAAACAACATCTATAAATTTTTGGTAATAATAACTGATGAACCAAAGAAGTAAAGTAATAAAACTAAAGTCTAAAAAAGGAAGAAATAAGTTTTTTATTAACCTACTTAAAATAGCAAAACTGGCTCTCAAATAAATGGCAATATTGATTAAAAATGAGAATGTTTTTGCGTTTTTGGAACTAAAATGTTTTTTAGCAAAAATAATCATAGCGTTATAAAAAACGAAAACGTAATTTACGCTACTTTTTTTTGTGCTTTCTCCTTTGTAATGTATGATGCTTGTTTCAGGGAAATAGTAGTTTTTGTATCCACCCAATATAATTCTGTAACTCAAATCGATATCTTCTCCATACATAAAAAAATCTTCATCCAAAAGGCCTACTTTGTCTAATGCGGTTTTGCGCATCATCATATAGGCTCCGGATAAAATTTCAATTTCATTGATTTCATTCATAGGAAGATATCCTAGATGGTACTTTCCAAATTTTTGACTTTTTGGAAATATTTTTGACAAACCAAATATTTTATAAAAAGCCACTGCAGGTGTTGGCAATCCTCTTTTAGATTCGGGTAAAAAAACACCTTTTCCATCAATCATTTTTACGCCTAAACCTCCACATTCAGGAGTGTTGTCCATAAAATCAATGGTTTTTACAAAAGTATCTTCTTCTACTACAGTATCTGGATTGAGCAAAAGAATATATCTTCCTTTGGCAATTCTCATAGCTTGATTATTGGCGCGAGAAAAACCTACATTTTCTTTGTTTTCAATAAGGATTACATTAGGAAATTTTTCTTTGACCATTTCTACAGATCCATCAATTGAAATGTTATCTACAACAAAAATTTCAGCATTGCATTTTTGGGTCGCAATTTCAACAGATTTAAGGCATTGTTCAAGAAAATGCTCAACATTATAGTTTACTATGATGATAGAAATATCCATTAAAAGGTCTTAAAGTTTAAAGAGATTTGATTTATCATAGCATTATTCAGCAAGATTCATTTGAAAAATTGATCTATTCATAATGGATCTTCCTAAAGTTACTTCGTCTGTATATTCCAATTCACTTCCAATTCCAATACCTCTTGAAATGATGGTAACTTTCACTTGGGTATGCGCTAATTTTTTGAAAAGGTAAAAATTGGTAGTATCACCTTCCATTGTCGCGCTCAATGCAAGAATAATTTCTTTTGTAGTATCTTTTTCTGCTCTTTCAATCAAAGAATTAAGATTTAAATCGTTAGGGCCAATGCCTTCCATAGGAGAAATAATTCCTCCTAAAACGTGATAAAGTCCTTTGTATTGCATCGTGTTTTCTATTGCCAAAATGTCTCTGATATCTTGCACCACACAAATCGTAGATTGATCTCTGTTGGCGTAGGAGCAGATTCCGCAAATTTCAGTTTCGCAGATATTATGGCAGTTTTTGCAGGATTTTATATGTGTTACAAGTTCCAAAAAACTATTAGCAAAAAGCGAAACATCATTTTTGTCTTGCTTTAATAAGTGTAAAACTAATCTCAAAGCCGTTTTTTTGCCAACACCTGGCAACGAACCCATTTGGTCAACTGCTTTTTGAAGATATTTAGAAGATAAATCCATATTCAATGACAAAAATACAAACTATAATTTACATAAATTATTATTCCAAGAGATTCATTAAAAACATTCTCTCGTTGATATTCAATACTTGTTTGTAAAATTGATATTGGAATATTCATTTTCTTTGTGAATTATGACGCCAATTTTAGTTTTTTCAATATTAGTTGGTTACTTTCTTTTGCTTATAGGTATTATGTATTATACCAGTAGAGGAGCAAGTAACGATACTTTTTTTGTAGGAGAGAGAAAATCTCCTTGGTATTTGGTGGCGTTTGGAATGGTAGGCGCTTCACTTTCTGGAGTTACTTTTGTTTCTGTGCCTGGTTGGGTAGGAAATCCCAATAGTCAATTTGCTTATATGCAAATGGTTCTGGGTTATTTTGTAGGTTATTTCGTAGTTGCGTATGTACTTATGCCAATTTATTACAAAATGAATTTGACATCGATTTATAGTTATTTGGGAGAAAGATTTGGAGTTGTAACCCACAAAACAGGTTCGATTTTTTTCTTGTTTTCTAGAATGATAGGTGCTGCAATTAGGTTGTTGCTTGTAGCCAATGTATTGCAATTGTTCGTTTTTGATGCTTGGGGAATTCCATTTAGTGTTACTGTGGTATTTTCTATTGCGTTGATTTGGTTATATACTAATAAAGGAGGAATTAAAACGATTATTTATACCGATACGCTTCAAACAACATTTATGATTGGTGCCGTTTTGGTGACATTCTATGTAGTGGGAAAAGAATTGAATCTTTTTGAATCAGGAATTGTCAATGTAATATCTGAAAGTCAATATTCAAAAACTTTCTTTTTTGAGGATGCAAATGCTTCAAATTATTTTTGGAAATTCTTTTTGGGAGGAATTTTTATTACCATAGGAATGACAGGTTTGGATCAAGATATGATGCAGAAGAATTTGACATGTAAAACGTTAAAAGATGCTCAAAAAAACATGATTAGTTTGGCGGCTATTTTAATTTTTGTAAACCTTTTATTTTTGAGTTTGGGAGCACTTTTGTATATGTATGCAGAAAACAAAGGTATAACTTCAGAGATTAGTGGTGATGATTTGTTTGCGACCATTGCACTTTCTAGTGAAACAGGGCTTCTGGTTGGGGTTTTGTTTTTGGTAGGTTTAATTGCAGCGGCTTATTCTAGTGCCGATGGTGCTTTGACTTCGCTTACCACATCTGTGAGTCATGATATATTTGATATCGAATCCAAACCCAAAGAAGCTCAAAAGCCATTCAGACAGAAAATACACATCATTATGTCGGTGATTATGATTTTGGTAATTTTGATTTTAAAAGAGTTTACCAATGACAATGCATTGAATTCTATCATGTTTTTCGCAGGATTTACGTACGGCCCTTTGATAGGAATATTTTTCTTTGGAATACTTACCAAACGCAAATTGTGGGATGTTTCAACCCCTTTTATTTGTATTGTTTCTGTGACGATTACAACTTTAATTTCTGGATTTAGCAAAGGAGGGTTTTTTATGGAAGATAAAAAAGTTCCTGGATTATTTGGAGATTACATAATTGGACATGAATTAATAATCATAAATGCATTGATTACTTTTGGTTTGATTGCTTTAACTTCTGTAATATTTAAAAATAAAGTAAAGTTGATTTAATTTTTTAATTTTGCAGTAGAAATTATCTCTTTAACAACTTAATCAATCTAAAAAACATTCAAAATGAAAAAAACATTTTTAGCATTCATCTCTTCGATAGTATTTATTTCTTGCGGTGATGCAACATCTAACGATAATAAAGAAGAATCTCAAGACAAAAATAAAGCTGAAAATTCAGATGCTGAAAAAGTAACCACTTCTGAATCTAGTTGTCTATTTAATTATGCAGACAAGTTTGATGAAATTTTTACAATAGAAATGATTAGTGAAATCATTGGTTACAATAAAGATGATGCAAAAAGCAAATATTCTAAATCTACTAAAAATGTAACGTACCATTCATACACACACTCTTGGAAAGGAAGTAGAATGCAAACTATGGAAGTTGGAACTACTAAAGTTGATGTACCCATGAATGACTATGTTTCTTTGTCTGGAATGTCAAAAATTTCTGCTGAAGATTTTGATTTTCAGTATAAAAACTTATCTGACGAAGAAAAGGCTGAAATCAATAAAGTACTGGAAGAGAAAGTGGCTGAAAAGGAACTCACAGAGGAACAGAATTCAGCTGCTAGTGATGTTTCTAATTCCATAATAGGAAGTATTTTTTATGAAGATGTTGAAAATGTGGGTACAAAATCACTTTGGAATCCCAATCATAATGAGTTAATCGTTTTTCATGTTGACATGTTATTTAAAGTTTCAGTAAACATTAGTAATGATAATAATACCAACAAAGAAAAAGCTGTTGTAATAGCGCAGGCTTTACTAGACTTATGTAAATAAATGATGGAGTTTAGGAAAATAATTAAAATACCTAAAGCAAATTTTGAGATTTCTCATCAAGATAAAATTGTTTTTTTAGGTTCATGTTTTTCTGAACATATTGGCAATCATTTGAAAGAACATCGATTTGATTTGTTTCAAAATCCTCAAGGGATTATTTTTAACCCAATTGCATTAGCAAATGTATTTGAGCCTTTTCAAGAACAGGAAATTCTAAAAAAAGAATCAGGTTTTTCTAGTTGGTTTACACACAGTAGTATCAACGAATTGGAGGAGCAAAATCTCAAAAACAAACTGATTTCAATAAAAAAGGAAACTCAAGAAGTTTTTAAACACACAAATTACGCTTTTGTAACATTCGGAAGTGCATGGGGATATGAGCATCAGGATTTGAAAAGTATTGTTGCCAATTGTCATAAAGCGCCACAACAAATTTTCACGAAAAAATTATCAAGTGTCGAAGTTATTGTAAATACTTGGCGAGAAATTATTGCTCGTTATCCTCATGTTGAATGGGTTTTTACAGTTAGTCCTGTTAGACATTGGAAAGATGGCGTAAGAGAGAATAATGTTTCAAAAGGAGTTTTACATCAAGCAATTCACGAGCTGTTGGATTTAGACAATGTGAGTTATTTTCCATCTTATGAAATTTTATTAGACGAATTGAGAGATTATCGCTTTTACAAAGATGATTTTTTACATCCTAATGAGTTGGCAATTAGTTATATTTGGGAAAGGTTTCAAGAAACTTTTTTTTCAAAATCAACTCAAAATTTGGTGCAATTAGTAGCGCAATACAACAAGATGAAGCAACACAAAGTAATGCAAGAAAACACATCAGAAGCATCAGTATTTAATGAGAAAATCAAAACCCTAGAAAAAGAGTTGAAGCAGGTTGGGTTAGAAATTTAATAAAGTTACTCTCATTCAATAACTTATTTTTCAACTTAATCTATAGTTCCTTCATTAAAAAGCGATACATATCCAACATGGCTTGAATGTCTTTTTTGTGTACTTTTTCGTCTGGAGTATGCACATGGTCTTCTGGAGCACCAATAAATACCCAATCGAAAGGGTAGGGCGACTTTTGAAGTTGATTACCGTCACTTCCGCCAGCACTTTCTACTTCTAATTGGAAAGGAATCTTGCTTTTCTTTGCCAAATCCACAATTTTGTTGATGTAACTTCTTCTTGGAATACCGCTATCACGCATACTTATGGCTACTCCTTTTCCGTGTTCTACACCTTCAGTTACCCAGGTAATGTCAGAAATAAGTGCTTGCTTCACTTGCCATTTTTCGTAAATGAATTTGGCTAAAAAACCAACAGAGCCTCCACCGTGTTCTTCGTAAGTAGAAAAGCAAATTACTCCATTTTCTAATGTTTCTGCAAGTTGAAGCGCATTGAACACACCCAATCGATTGTCCATATAGCAACATTGAATGTAGTCTTCATCTTCACGCCAATTGGGTATAAATGTCAAGTCAGTACCTCTTTCTATATTTCTGTCCAAAAGATATTCTAGTTTTCTATCTCCCTGTTCGTTTTCAAGAACCACCAATTCTGTTTCGAAATAGCCTTTGGAATCGCTTCCACAAAGTTTGTATCCATCTTCTATTCTTGGACCTCCGATTTTGATTAATTCTTTGCCATATTTTACAGTAAAACCAATGCTATCAATATGTGCAAAAACTGCTGTGGTAGGTTTTCCAAATTTTAAAACAATACAATCTTGAAATTCATCGCCATGAAATATTTCAGGTTGCACTTTCCATTTTGACTGGTTTTGAGTTATATATTCGAGTAAAAATTCCGTCATAGCACTTTCATTTCCTGATGGTGCATGAATTTTCACTAATTCTTTGAGTAAATGGGTTGGTATCATTGTAGATTTTTAAATTCCTATTGGGTACAAAAGTAAAAAAAGAGATGGAAGTGGGGAGGTAATTTGAGAATTTAAAGGAATGTTATATCGATTGCAAATACAACTCTTCCACTTTTTGTCTTGCCCAAGGTGTTTTTCTTAGGAATTTCAAACTAGATTTAACAGAAGGTTCGTGATTAAAACATCTAATATCAATCCTAGTTCCTAATTCGTTCCAACCATAATGTTTGACTAAGAACTCAAGAATATCAACTAATTTAACACCATGAAGAGGATTATTGGGTTGTTCCATATTTAATGTTTTTATGTCTTTGTGATTTATGTTCTATTCGCTTTTTTATAAAAAATAAAAAAGCGAATAGAAACAAAGTCTAAAATTACATTTTTAATTTCTATTAAGTAGAAATATTTTTAAGCGTTTATAATTTTAATATAAATGACTTACAATCATAGGGTCATACATTTTACATTAAAAATAATTTTGAATGGTAGAAAAGTTTAACAAAACAAAACTTTTGTTAAATAGAGACATTTTAATTCAAATATTTAAAAAAAATCAATTCAAATAAAAATTTATTTGTAAGTTTAGACTTTGAATAAAATATTAAATAAAAGTTAAGATATGAACATTAGAATTCAATCCATAGATTTTAAAGCAGACAAAGATTTGTTGGCTTTTGTAGAAGAGAAAGTTGGGAAATTATTTAACCACAGTAATGAAATTATTAGAGCAGATGTAGCCCTTTTTATTGAGTCTAAAGGTAATTTAGAAAATAAATCTTGTAGAGTTCAATTGCTAATTCCAGGAAATGACCATATCGTAGAGAAAAACTCAACTTCTTTTGAGGCTTCTGTCTTAGAATGTGTGGATACACTTCAAAAAATTATGAGAAGAGCTAAAGCATAATGCTTGATGTTAATCAAACCCTATTGTTTTTATAATATTTCGTTTACTCAAAAACGGTGAGTTGATATTGATTTTTTATTAACTTCGCAGCCATAAATATTACAATAGAAAATACAAAATTTATAAAATATGAATTACGATGTTATAGTATTAGGAAGTGGACCAGGTGGTTATGTTACTGCTATTAGAGCTTCTCAATTAGGATTAAAAACTGCTATAGTTGAAAAAGAATCGCTTGGTGGAGTGTGTTTGAATTGGGGGTGTATTCCTACAAAAGCATTACTAAAAAGTGCTAATGTCTTTGAATATTTAAATCACGCAGCAGATTATGGTTTGTCAGTAAAAGATCCAAAGGCAGATTTTTCTGCAGTGGTAAAAAGAAGTAGAGGAGTTGCTGAAAAGATGAGTGGTGGTGTTCAGTTTCTAATGAAAAAGAACAAAATTGATGTTATCATGGGAACTGGTAAAATCAAACCTGGAAAGAAAGTAGAGGTAACTGACGATAAAGGAAAAGTTGCTGAATATAGCGCAAGTCATATTGTAATTGCCACAGGAGCAAGATCTAGACAATTGCCTAATTTACCGCAAGATGGTAAAAAAATCATAGGCTACAGAGAAGCAATGTCTCTTCCTTCCCTACCTAAGTCAATGGTCGTAGTAGGGTCTGGCGCTATAGGTGTAGAGTTTGCTTATTTTTATGCAACAATGGGTACAGAAGTCACAATCGTTGAGTTTATGCCAAATATTGTTCCTGTAGAAGATGTGGAAGTTTCTAAGCAATTGGAAAAATCATTCAAAAAACAAGGTATCAAAATCATGACTTCTTCTTCTGTAGAAAGCGTAGATACTTCTGGTAAAACTTGTAAAGTAAAAGTAAAAACAGCCAAAGGTGAAGAAACATTAGAATGTGATGTGGTACTTTCTGCGGTTGGAATAGAAACAAATTTAGAAGGAATAGGTCTTGAAGATGTTGGTATTATGACTGACAAAGGAAAAGTTTTAGTTAACGATTTCTATGAAACAAATATTCCTGGATATTATGCTATTGGAGACATCACTCCCGGACCAGCATTAGCTCACGTAGCATCAGCAGAAGGTATTACTTGTGTTGAGAAAATTGCAGGTCATCATCCAGAACCTATTAATTATGGAAATATTCCAGGATGTACCTATTGTTCGCCAGAAGTTGCTTCTGTAGGAATGACAGAACAAGCAGCAAAAGATGCAGGAATGGACATTAAAGTGGGTAAATTCCCATTTTCAGCTTCAGGAAAAGCAAGTGCCTCAGGTGCTAATGATGGTTTTGTGAAACTAATTTTTGACGCAAAATATGGAGAATTATTAGGTGCTCACATGATTGGTGCAAACGTTACAGAAATGATTGCTGAATTGGTTGCAGTTAGAAAATTAGAGACTACTGGAATGGAATTAATCAAAACTATTCATCCACACCCAACTATGAGTGAAGCAGTTATGGAAGCGGCAGCAGCTGCTTACGATGAGGTAATTCACTTATAAATAAAAAAGTTAATAATCAATTTATATAAAGGTTGAAATGAGTAATTTGTTTCAACCTTTTTTATTTTTGTAAAATGAAAAAAACAGTTTTTATAACAGGAGCAACTTCTGGCTTTGGGTATGCTATTGCAAAAGGATTTGCTGCCAAAGGACATCGATTGATTCTTACAGGAAGAAGAGCAGATAGATTAGAGAAAATTTGCAAAGAATTCCAAGAACAAAATATTGAATGCAAAGCACTTTGTTTTGATGTGAGAGACAATGAAAATGTAATTGCAGCCATTAATTCGTTGGAAGAAAACTGGAAAAATATTGATGTTTTAGTAAATAATGCAGGTTTAGCGAGTGGTTTGGATAAGATTCAAGATGGTGATACTCAAAGATGGGATGCTATGATTGATACCAATGTAAAAGGTTTGCTTTATGTTTCGAGAGTGATTATTCCTTTGATGATTGAAAGAAAAAAAGGCCATATCATCAATATTGGTTCTACCGCAGGCAAAGAGGTTTATGAAAAAGGTAATGTATATTGTGCGAGCAAACATGCCGTTGATGCTATTACTAAAGGAATGAGAATTGATTTACTTACACATGGAATTAAAGTAACGCAAATTGCTCCTGGAGCAGCCGAAACAGAATTTTCTGTAGTGCGTTTCGATGGAGATGAAGAAAGAGCCAAAAATGCTTATCAAGGTTATCAACCGATGTCGGCAGAAGATATAGCATTACTTACAGTGATGGCCACTGAATTGCCTTCTAATTTGTGTATCAATGATTTGGTGGTAACATCTTTAGCACAAGCAAATAGTTTTTATATCGATAGGAAATAGAAAAAGTAAGCAACTATTTGTATATTTGAAGGTCGTTATTAAAATGGAATATTAGAATTTTAAACAAATTAACAATACATACTATTTTGTATCAGATTTCTCCACGTCAGAATATACTATCGTTCATTCTTTTGGTCGAAATGACAACGAAAGATATGTCATGTCGACCTTGTGGAGACATCTATTTACAATATTAAACTTAATATGAAAATCTCAGGAGTTATCATCACATTCAATGAAGAAAAATGTATCGAAAGGTGCATTAATTCTATGTTGTCTGTGACAGATGAAATTCTGGTAGTAGATTCTTTTTCAAAAGACAAAACCAAGGAAATTTGTGAAAAATTAGGCGTGAGATTTTTGGAAAATAAATTTGAAGGACATATTCAACAAAAGAATTTTGCCATGTCTCAAGCGCAAAATGATTGGGTACTTTCATTAGATGCAGATGAAGAATTGTCAAAAGAATTAAAAGAAAGTATCATTTCTATTAGACAAAATGGAGTAGGGAATACGAAAGGTTTTTGGATTAACAGACGTAATAATTATTGTGGAAAATGGCTAAAGTTTGGTGGTTGGTATCCGGATCAAAAAATTCGACTATGGAACAGGAATTTCGGTTCTTGGAAAGGAAGCAATCCACATGATTTTGTGATTTTAGAGAAAAAGCAGTTGGAAGGCAAACTCAAAGGAGATATACTGCATTATACTTATGCTACAATTCAAGACCATATCAAACAATGTGAAAAGTTTGCCGAAATCGGAGCAAAAGCGGCTATCGCAAATGGAAAGAAGACAAATTTGATGATGGTTTATCTAAAACCCATTTTAAAATTCATTGAAAGTTATTTCTTCAAATTTGGAATTTTGGATGGAAAATATGGTTTTTATGCCGCAAAATATTCCGCTTATGAAAAGTGGTTGAGATATAAGGAAATTTGGGAAGGGAGCAAGTAATTGACATAATAAGCAATCATATCTTAAGATTGTTAAAGTAGCATATTGCTTATGATAAGTTGAGCAAAATGCTGAAGGGTTAAAACTTTGCGCAAAGGCTAATTCCCCCATCAATTTTTGCATTCACATATTTTGTGTTGACCTCTTGTAAAAAACCAGTTGTAAAATAAGCATTAATTGACATGGATTTATTAAAATTGATTTCAATTCCATTAACCAGTCCATATCTACTAAAGTTTTCAATTGATTGTTGAACGCCATAGAAACCACCATAATTATTATAATTGTAATGTCTGTATGCGTAAAAACTTCCAAATCTATAATCTAACCCAGTATAATAAGCTACTTTGGTATGACTGTATGGAAAATATAATGTTTGAAAGTTAACAAAGTTTTTTATTTCATGATACGGATCAAACAAATTATCATCACCAATAGCAGCACCTCCTTGCGCTCTTATATTGAAGTGTTTTCCCAATTTTCTGGTATATGCTAAACTAATTCTTGACATACTCATATCACTAAAAATAATTTCAATGGCATTTTTTTGTGCAGTATAGTATTTATCATATAAATCAAAATATTCTTCTTTCCCATTTGCAAAAATAATTTTATCAATTTTTGAGTTTTTCAATTCATAACTTGGACCATCTTGATAACTGGAACTCTTATATATTGTTATAGATTCTGTAATATGTGCCACTTTCACTTCCAATGTGTCTTTAGTTTTCAAAACAATTTTGTCTTGAGCATACCAATTGTTTAGTATAAAAGAAGTCATTAGTATTGAAAATAAAAAAGTCGTTTTCATAGTAGTTTGATTTACTTACGAAAACGACTTTAAAAATGAATTATTGTAATCTAAAATACTAATCTTGATAAATTTGAGCAATCAACTGCTCATTGTTTGCCATGATTATTTTTCTTTTGAAACTTAATTTTGGTGTTAATTCTCCCGATTCTACAGACCATTCATTGGCAAGTAATTCAAATTTTTTGATTTGCTCCCAATTTCCAAAACTTTGGTTTAAATGATTTACTTCCTCTTGGATTTTATCAATTAATTTTTGATTTTTGATAATTTCTTTTCGATCATCACCCAATTGAATGTCATTTTCTTTTGCCCATTTTCCAATAAATTCAAATGCAGGAACAATCAAAGCAGAAGGGTGTTTTTGACTTTCACCAATCACCATAATTTGCTCTATAAATTGAGATTCTTTGAATTTGTTTTCAATCACTTGAGGAGCAATGTATTTACCTCCTGAAGTCTTGAACATTTCTTTCTTTCTATCGGTTATTTTCAAGAAACCATCATTCGATAATTCCCCAATATCTCCAGTGTGAAACCAGCCATCTGCATCAATTACTTCGTTGGTCAAATCTTCTCTTTTGTAGTAACCCATCATCAGACAAGGTCCTTTGGTTAAGATTTCTCCATCTTCTGCAATTTTCACTTCAACATTGTCCAATTTTTTACCTACAGTTCCAAATCTTACCCCAGCATCAAAAGCATTTACTGAAATTACAGGAGATGTTTCTGTAAGACCATAACCTTCATATACAGGAATTCCGATTGCGTGATAAAATCTTGCTAATCTTGGTTGTAAAGCTGCACCTCCAGAAGCGATCGCTTGGATATTTCCTCCTAATTTTTCTCTAACTTTAGAATACACCAATTTATCTGCAATTCTTCTTTGAAGACTTGGGTGAACTCCATATTCATAAGACTCAGTAAGACCAAGTGCCCAATTAAATATTTTGGCTTTTATTCCTCCGGCTTCTCTACCACCTTTTACGATTCCGTCATACACTTTTTCCAAAAGTCTAGGTACAGCAGTGAAAACATGAGGTCTAATTTCTACGATATTATCTTTGATTGTTTCGATAGATTCTGCATAGTAAAGCGATACTCCAGTGATTTGATACAAATAAGTAATCATTCTTTCATATACGTGACACAAAGGAAGGAAGCTCAATCCTGATGAATCACTTGAACAAGGAAGTCTTGGAAAACTGCCTTTTACGTTTTCTACTAAATTTCTATGACTCAACATCACGCCTTTAGGCAATCCAGTAGTTCCAGAAGTATAAATTAAAGTGGCTAAGTCTGTATCTACAATCTTATCTTGAATAGCAATTAAATCAGCATCATTTCCATCTTTTCCCAATTCCAAAAGTTCTGTCCAATGTTTTACACCATCTAAATGTTCGAAAGAGTAAATTTCTTTCAAAGTAGGAACTTCGCTTTTGATGTTGTTCACTTTGGTAAATAAATCCAAATCGGAAACAAAACAATATTTAACTCCAGCATCATTGAAAATAAACTTGTAATCTGCTTCTGTAATTGTAGCATATACAGGGACATCCACAGCGCCAATTTGCAATGTAGCCATATCAATAATATTCCATTCTGGTCTATTGTTACTGACAATCGCAATTTTATCTTGAATTCCTACACCCAATTTCAAAAGTGCGTGACTTATTAAATTGGATTTTTCTAGATAATCTTTAGTTGAAAAAGTTTCCCATTTCCCATTCTTTTTTCCAGCAAGACATACTTCTTGAGGGTATTTCTCCATTTGATACTTTGGGATGTCAAAAATACGTTTAATTTGATCCATAGTTTGTTAAGTTATAATTTTAAGAATTCTACTTTTGTTTAGACAAATGTAAAAATCTTTAGATAAAAACATATAATTATCTGTTATAAATATAAAAATGCGAATTTAATATCTAAAATGTTAGGATTATTAAATAATTTTTATCTTTGGAATAATTATTTTTAACACAAGCTGTAACTTTTAGGGGTAGATAATTGTTTTACTTAAAAAGCAAGGTTGTAAAAAAACATATTTTGACCAGAAAAGAATATAATATTGCCGTAACTAATTTCTCTGAAAACATATTTAGATATGCTTTCAAGTGGACTAGAAATGAGCAAGATGCTAAAGATTTGGTTCAAGATGTTTATGGAAAATTGTGGGAATGTAGAAAAAAAGTAGATTTTGTAAAAGTAAAGTCTTGGTTGTTTACAACGATGCACAATGCTTTGGTCAATTTCTCTAAGAAAAAGAATTTAGTCGATTCATTCGATGATGTTCAATTCAAACATCCTGTAGTATTTCAACCCAACTATGCTTTAAAAGAAATTTTGGAAAAATCCCTAGCGCAATTGTCGGATGTTCAAAGGTCAATTCTTATTTTAAGAGATTCTGAAGGATATTCGTATGAGGAGATTGGGGAAGTTTTGGATTTAAAGGAATCACAAGTAAAGGTGTACCTTTTTAGAGCAAGACTCAAAATGAAAGAACAATTGAAAGATTTGGCAGAACTTGTGGCATGATAATCAATAATGGAAACATACAAAAATGGTTCTTTGACTATGTCGAAGGAAATCTTTCTGAATTAGAAGTTCAGGAACTAGAACATTTTGTTTTGAAACATTCAGAATATCAAGCGGATTTTCAAGCTTGGAAAGATACACTCAATTATGATGAAGAAGATAAAATTCCCGCTTTTACTGGAATGAATTCTCTACTTGTTTCTGTTCCATTTTATGAAACTGTTTATTTTAAAATTTCTGTAGCAGCAGTTTTTATTTTAGGTTTTATAGGTACAAGTGCATACTTTATCAATGAAAATCAAAATAATCAGACTTACCAATCAAGTTATTTGAATAAAAACAAAAATAATTTATCAGATATCAATATTGCTAAAATAGAAACGGTAGATTTTCAAGTGTTTGATAATTTTAAAAATCAAAACACTTCGAATACAATTGAAACATTAAATAATCCCTCAGTTACTAAAGTAGATAATCAATTAGTTTCAAATTCGAAAAGTCATAAAAACTTTAATAATTCTCAAGTTAATAATACTCCTCCAATTGAAAATAGTGCATCAGTTTCATCAAATGACTACAATTCTGAATTTGAGAATCAATTTCTAAAAGAATCTTTAGCATTCCATCAAAATGAAAATTTAGAAGATATATCTATTGTGGTGAATCACATTGATGAACTTTCTTATGATTTTAATGATTTATCAATACCTTTTGTAGAAAATACAGATAAAAATAAATATGCTTTTTTAGATTTTAGAAACAAAGAAGGATTTGGATTGAAAAATAGTAAGTATAAAAATGAAAAGTCTAACAAAAATAGAAATTCAGAAGATAATTTAGCAGATATCAGCGAAGGAGATTTAGAATTAGAAAAAGAAAAACACAAATCCAATAAGAAAAGTAAACTTTTGGATAAATTTAAATATGTTGAACTCGGTTTAAGTAATATCAACGATCCACTTTTTGCCTTACCAAGTAATAATCTTATTAATATCAATCCTGCACTTTCAGGAGAATTAGGCGTTACAAGAATCAAAACTAATGTTCGTAGTCAATGGATGGGAAGTCCTTCTGAAATATTACTTGGTTCGCTTTATGCAGACACCTATTTTTCTAAACTCAAAGCAGGAATGGGCTGGGGATTAGATTACACCAATGGAGCCAATGGACAACTTCAAAATTATAGATTTTCTTATACTTATTCACAAAAGTTTTCAATTACTAAAAATTCAAATTTATCTCTAGCCTTAAATTACGAACTGCTTTCAATCAATGCACAACAAAGTTTAATCGGCAATATGTTTGAGATGAAACCTAATCAAATAGTGAGTTTAAATAATTTTGTTTCTCAATCAGGAAAACAAATTTCTAATCTTGGATTTTCATCATGGTATAGCGGAAAATATTTTTATGGAGGCATAAATGTAACCAATTTAATGAATAACTCGTTAACCGTTTCCTATGATAATCAAACTTCGTATATGGAAAACCTCGAATACAGTATGCAGTTAGGTACAGATTATAAGAAAAATATGTATTCAAATACAGTGATAAGCCCTTATGTAGTTTTGCAAAAACAACATCAGACTAGTTCACTTTGGGGAGGTGTAACATTAAGACACAAAGCATTTGTAACAGGTATTAGTGTAAATAATCATATAGCAGGAAAAGCAATTGTTGGAATACAGGGTAATTCTATAAGACTGTTGTATGGTTATGATTTATCAAAATCTCAATTAAATCAATCTTATTTAGCAAGTCATGAAGTATCTTTGAGGATTCTTCTAGGTAATAAACATAAAAGTAACTGGAGTAGATATGGAAATTAAACATAAAATATATAGCATAGTTTTCCTCTTAGTGGTAATATTCAGCGGAACAATTCAAACTGAAGTGCATGCTCAGGATCCCGAGTTTACTCAGTTTTATGCTAATCCCTTATATTTGAATCCTGCTTTTGCTGGGTCTAAAAGGTGTCCAAGAATTAGTATGAATCACAGAAATCAGTGGCCCAATTTGTCAGGAAGTTTTGTTACTTCTTCTGTTTCTTATGATCAACATGTAGATGGAATTAATGGAGGAATTGGTTTTATGGTTTTGACAGACAATGCAGCTAATACATTAAAAACGACTACTGCAAGTTTTATGTATGCATACAAAATTAAAGTTACTAGAAAATTTAATATCAATCTTGCCGCTCAAGCCACTTACTTTCAAAAATCTTTGGATTGGAATAAATTAACTTTTGGAGATATGATAGATCCAAGAAGAGGATTTGTGTATCAAACCAACGACATTCAAGCAGGACAGTCTATAAGTAATGTAGATTTCTCTGCAGGACTTTTAGGATACTCAGATATCTTTTATTTTGGTTTTGCAGCGCATCATCTTACAGAGCCTAACGAAGGATTTATCAATCAAGGAGATGCTTCAAAACTTCCGATGAAATTAACAGGGCATGCTGGAGCAATGATACCTCTCGATAATGGTCCAAGAACTTCAAAAACTTTTATTTCACCTAATATTTTATTCAGACAACAAGCAACTTTTACACAATTAAACATAGGTATGTATGTAAAGTCTGGTGTTATGACATTTGGTGCATGGTATAGAAATAAAGATGCATTTATTGCAACACTTGGAATTGAAACTGATAATATTAGAATTGGATATAGTTATGATGTAACGCTTTCTCGTTTGGGAATTGCTTCCGGAGGAGCTCACGAAGTTTCATTAGGACTTGTTTTTCCTTGTAAACCGAAAAAACGTCAGTTTAGAACAATATCTTGTCCGTCTTTCTAAAAGTGAAATGACTTCACTTTCCTTGCAAAAAGAGAGTTGCTAAATGCGTTTTGGCAACTCTTTTTGATTTAAACTTCTAATTTTTTTATTAAAAACTGTAACTTTGGTCAGTTTCTTGTATTATAGTTACATAATTAATTACTAAAATAAACAATAATGAAAAAAACATTAACACTAATTACACTCTCTTTATTTGCCATAAGTATCTTGGCTCAAGACTGGTCTTACAGAAATGGATTTGCAACTACTTATACTTTAAAAGATTTTGGACTTAAAGGAAAAGTCAAAAGTTTTACGGAAACCTATTCCCATTTGGATGATAAAGGTAATAAAGCAGAAGGAAACAATAGGTGGCATAGAAAATATAAAGAACATTTTAATTTCAATGAACACGGTCAACTAGTGAGTCAATACAACGAAAATGAAAATGGTGATACTAATTTGATTAAATTGAATACTTATAATGACAAACAGCAAATCATTAATTCAAAAATGTATAAACCACATTACAATAAAAAATGCGTGCCTTCTTACCTAGGAAATTGGGAACTAGACGAAAGAAATTATACCTACAAAAATGATTTACTAGTTGAGGTGACATATAAAGGAGAATCATTCGAATATACTTCGCCTTCAAGAATGACGCTTGAATATGATAAAAAAGGAAGATTGATAAGTACTGAAGGTAAATCCACTGGAGAATTTAAAGACACTTTATTTAATCAAACTTATGTGTATGATGGAGATACTGAGACCATAAAAGAAATTCACTTTTCAAATACCATCGAAAGAAGGGATGATGGAACATTGTTTTATAACTACGACAAAAATGGAGTGCTTATTAATAAAAAGTTTACGCCATACAATGTTAAAGAAGCTATAGAATGGGGTTCTGAAGAATCTTTTGATGATTATGATTTAAGAGGTAATTTACTTAGATATGTTTTGGGAGACTCAACCAAGTGGAATGTTTATATTTATAATATGTATGAATATAATGAACATGACAACGTATTGAGATATGAAAAAATTCTTGATTATGATGGAATTGGACATAATGTCTCAACTTATACTTACGAATACGATAAAAACAATAATTGGGTGTCCAAAACAGAAATCTTTGATCAAATAAAAAGATATGGTTATGGAGAAAAAGGAACTCCAAAAGAAACTTACCTAAACAATAGAACATATCAATATTTTGATTAATCAAAACGTTTTTAAGTTTCAAATCTTTTAGTTTGCAAGATTTTGAGTAACTTCACATTCTAAATTAATTGAAGTTTAAAATCGGATGAGAATTATTTCTAGTGTCTTATTATTTTTCTTGGTTTTTCAATCTTTTTCTCAGCAAAAATATTGGGTTTATCTTTCAGATAAAGAAGGAGTAACATTAGATCCATACACTTTTTTTGATGCAAAAGCTATTCAAAGAAGAATCAAACACGATTTGCCTTTGGTGGAAGAAAGTGATAAACCCATTCGACAAGATTATTATCAAAAAGTTCAAGAACTTTCAGATACGATTACTGGTCATTCGAGATGGTTTAATGCACTTTCTGTGGTTGTTTCTGATGAGTTGCAATTGCAAAATATTCAAGCATTACCTTTTGTTTTGAAATCAGAACCCATGCTTTCGCAAATGGTTGTATCCGAAGTAAGTTCTGAAAGTAATTTATCTGTAGGTCAAAAATCATTACTCAAAAATCAGTTGGCTTGGCTCGAAGCAGATATGTTTGCCCAAAAAGAAATTACAGGAAAAGGAATTCGAATATGTATCATTGATGCAGGTTTTCCGGGAGTGGATAACGCTGCTACTTTCAAGCATATTAGAGCTCAAAAAAATATCATTGCAACTTGGGATTTTCATAAAAACCAACCCAATGTATATAAGTTTAACTCTCACGGAGCAACAGTTCTGAGTTGTATCGCAGGAAAAGATGGTGATCAAAACATTGGAATGGCAACAGAAGCTGAATTTCTTTTAGCGCGTACCGAACGATTGATCAAAGAAGGCTTGAGCGAAGAAGAAGATTGGTTGATGGCTGTTGAATGGGCAGATAAAAATGGTGCCGATATCATCAATAGTTCTCTTGGATATACTTCATCTTTATATTTCAATTCTGATATGGATGGACAAACAGCTTTAATATCTCGTGCTGGAAATATGGCTGCTCATAAAGGCATTTTGGTGGTAAATGCTATGGGGAATGAAGGAGACGGAATGTGGAAATACGTTACTGCTCCCGCTGATGCAGATAGCGTTTTGAGTGTTGGAGGCATAAATCCTTGGACAGGTGTTCATACTGCTTTTAGTTCTTATGGTCCGACTGCCGATAAAAGAATGAAACCTAATGTTTCTGCATTTGGACACGTCATTGCATTTCAAGATAAAAGAGGATTAATAGAAACACAAGGAACATCTTTTTCGAGTCCTTTAGTTGCTGGGTTTGCAGCTTGCGTTCTTCAATATGACAGTACTTTGAAAGTAATGGATTTGTTTCGTAAGATTGAACAAGCATCTAATTTGTATCCTTATTTTGATTATGCACATGGATACGGAGTACCGCTGGCAAGCAATATTTTGAATGATAAACCTAACACAGAATCAAAAATTTCGTTGTTTATTGAGCAGGATTCTATAAGGTTAAAAATTGATTCTTCCATTTTCAAAATCAATGACCAAGTTGTAGTAAACTATCATTCACAGTTTTTTAATAGACGAACTCCAAAAATAATGCACGTTGTAGATAGTTATATTTCTGATGATAGCAATACCAAATTGGAACAGCCCAATTACATTTATTATCATTTAGAAGACGCCAATGGAGTTTTGGAAGAATACAGTATCATTGCGCCTCATTGTCAACATCCATTAAATATTCCGATATATAGAAATAAAGGAAAAACATTAAGAGTTTGGTATCAAGGACATTTTGCTGAAATTTTGATTAAAGAACCCGAAATATATAATGAAGTTGAGGAAATTGAATTAGAAAGAGAGGAGGTAGAAAATGATTAAAATGTTGTTTAAAATAGTATTTTGGATGGGAGTTTTATCGGTTCCTGGTAATGCATTTGCGCAAACTATTATCCTCAAACAAACTGTTCCAAACGAATTGGGTGATGAAGATGGAGATTTTGGACCTAACAAGAAAAAGTTTAACCATCCTTATTTGGGATTTGGTTTTGAAATACCAAATATTACGCATTTAGATGAATTAACTCAAAATGTAAAACCATTTAGTTCTTTTTCTTTTTATTCAGGAAATAGAACTTATAGAAATTTCAATAAAATATTAGCAGGTGTTTTTGACTATGAAATGAGTTTTTCTCAGTCGAGATTAAGTTGGAAAGAAGGTGATACTTCTCAATTTCCAGTTACTAAAAATGGTTTAGAAAAATCAAAATATTGGTTTGCAAGAATTGGTGGTGGTTTGCATTTGCAGATTAATCTCAAGCCTAAAAGGGGAAACCAATTAGGAACTTATATTGCATTGGGAGGTTACGGAAATTTTATCTTTATGAAAGGGCTTACTTCAAAGTATGAGTCCAATGTTTCCAGTTATGCTGATCGTTCAAAATTGACCTTGAGAAAAATAAAATATATAGAAAACTGGGATTATGGATTTAGCGCAAGATTTGGAAGAACAAATTCAGCCATTTTTGTTAAATACAGAATGAGTAATCTGTTCAAATATCAAGAAAATGTTTGGAATTTTCCAGAATTACCTAGATTAGTTGTTGGTTTTCAGTTTTTTCCAGGAAATATTTGATGATGTTAGTAGATGGACACGGCAGAGTGCACGATTATCTGAGAATTTCACTCACAGAAAAGTGCAATTTGAGATGCAACTACTGTATGCCAGAAAGTGGCATTGTGCTCAGAAATAAAAGTCATTTTATGAATGCTGATGAAGTGATAGCATTGGCTAAAACTTTCGTCAATTTGGGAGTCAAAAAAATTAGAATTACTGGTGGAGAACCATTTGTAAATAAAGATATATCCCAAATTCTAATACAATTAAGCCAACTTAATGTAGATTTGAGCATTACATCTAATGCTGTTTTGCTTTCTGATTATTTCGAACTCTTAGAACAACTGAATATTCGTTCACTAAACTTAAGTATAGATAGTTTAAACGAAGAAAAATTTAATGCAATTACCAGAAGAAATCTTTTCGACACTGTAATTAAAAACATCAATGAAGCGATACATCGAGGTTTTAAAGTGAAGTTGAATGTGGTGGTTATCAAAGGCGTGAATGATGATGAAATAGTAGAATTTGTGCGTTGGAGTATAAGAGAATTCATTTCAGTAAGATTTATAGAGTTTATGCCTTTCGATGGCAATCAGTGGAAAGTGGATAAAGTGCTTTCACAAAAGAATATGTTGGACATCATTGCAAAAGAGTTTAAGCTTGAAACCATTCAGAAAATTCAAGATGAAAAAAATCTAATCTCCAGAAATTATAAAATTGAAGGTGCAAAAGGTTCTTTTGGATTTATAAGTACCATCACCAATTCATTTTGTGGCACTTGCAATAGAATTAGATTGACAGCAGATGGAAAAATTAAGAATTGTTTATTCTCCAACGAAGAACTAGATTTACTTTCAGCACTCAGAAATGGCGAAGATGTGACATCAATTATTCAAAAAGCAATTCAAAGCAAACACGCCAAAAATGCAGGAATAGACTTCGAAAATCAAAATTACAAAAACCGTTCGATGACAGCGATAGGAGGGTAGGATATGAGCGTAAACTTCTTATTCTTGTAAAAATTCTTTAAACCAGAATCCAGAATCTTTAATACGTCTTTGTTGCGTTTCAAAATCTACGTGTACTAATCCAAATCTTGGTTCGTATCCTTCAGACCATTCAAAATTGTCGGTAAGACTCCATACAAAATAACCATCTATCTTCACGCCCTCTTTTTGAGCTTTGTTGATGTTGGTCAAGTAATCTTTAAAAAACTGAATTCTTTCTTTATCGTGGATTCTTCCATCCTCTGTAACAAAATCCTTATAACAAACACCATTTTCAGTCACAATGATAGATTTAATCTCTTCGTATTCCCCAAATTGCTTCAAGATTTTATAAATACCCTCTGGATATACTTCAAAGTTCATCTCATTCATCGGGACATCTCTTTTGGATGCGGGTACTTCTTTGGCAAACATCACAGGTGGAAATAAACTTTTCTTCCCTACGACTCTAAAATAATTTTGCAAGCCAATAAAATCAAAATCAAACTTCAGTAGATTTTCATCACCAGGTTCAAAATATTTTTCTATTCTTTTAAGGGCAGGAAAAACATCATAAGGATAACCTCTTCCCAAAATTGGTTCGATGTAAAGTCTGTTTACCAAAGCATCAATTCTCTTGGAAGCGGCAATGTTTTTGGGTTTTTCATCAATCGATTCCACAAATGAACAACTAAATGTAGTGCCAATATTGGAATTTTGAACATTTTCTCTTACAATTCTACCACCCAGAGCCATACACAAACAAGCGTGATGAGTCGCTTTTAGAAAGCTAGTAATTCCCTTTTTGCCTGGAGCGTGATAGCCGAGCATATATCCCAAACCTACAAAAGCAGCAGGTTCGTTCATAATCATCCAATTTTGAACTTTCTGTCCATATTCTTTGGTGCAAAATGAACTATATTCCTCAAACCACTTTAGAATTTCTCTATTCGTCCAGCCACCTTGATCTTGAAGTTTTTGAGGTAAATCCCAATGATATAATGTGATCCAAGGTTCGATATCGTTTGCCAAGCAAAAATCAATTACATTGTGGTAAAATGCTACACCTTTTGGATTTATAGTTCCAGTTCCTTCTGGGAAAATTCTAGACCAAGAGATAGAAAATCTAAAGACTTTCAAATTCATTTCTTTTAGCAACAAAATGTCTTCTTGGTATCTGTGGTAGAAATCAGACGCAATGTCAGCATTTTCATTACCGTGAACATTCCCTTTTTTGTGAGTGAAAGTATCCCAAATAGAAGCGCCTTTTCCGTCTAGATTCCAAGCGCCTTCTACTTGATAAGCAGCACAAGCAGCACCCCATTTAAAATCTTTTCCAAAGTCTAATCTTTGTATTTCTTTTTCTAACGTTTCATTCCAAAAACCACCTACTTTGAAAGAAGGTAATAAAGTTAATCCAATAGCTGTTGCGCCTGAAAGTTGAAGCCATTTTCTTCTATCCATACCTGTGAATACCTATTTTAAAATACCGTTAAATCTAATTTTGAAATACCCTTCGAAGATTTCTTTTAAATTCAAATCTTGATTTTTGATAAAGTCAGATTCTAATATTGCAGTAAAAAATAAGTTGTCGTTCATTACTAATAAATCAGCACTTAAATCCACAAAAACATTTTTTTGAATACCATCAGCATAAAAATCTTTAAGCAATTCTAATGACATTCTTTTTAAGTCAATAATGCCTTTGTATAAATCTGGGTAATGTTCAGATAAATCATTTAGAAATAGAGGCGAAATTCCATCAACAGCATTAATGGTTACTGAAACAGCATTTTTGTATCTGGTTTTGTGATCAAAAGTAGCGTCATTCAAAAAGTCGCTAAAACGGTACAACTCAGATAATCTTTCTTCCAGAATAAACTGAACCATTTCTTTTTTAGATTCGAAATATTTATAAAGTGTAGCTTTTGATTTACCTGTAATTTTACAGATATCTTCAGTAGATAAAGAATGTATGCCTTTTTCCATAAAAATAGGGAAAAGAGCAGAAGTAATTTCTTTTTGTTTTTTGATGTTTTTGGTTCTTGGTTTATCTATTGGTGTTCTTCCCATTTCGATATCATTTTCTTAATGTTAAAGTTATCTTTTTTAATTGAATCTTTAATTGAATTTCATTTCAGGAATTTCTCCTTCAATAATTAACTTGGCTTCTGTTGCTTTTATGATTTCTTCCACTGAAACACCTGGCGCTCTTTCAATTAGTTTAAGCCCACCACCATTTGGCAGAACTTCCATTACAGCGAGGTTACTTACAATTTTTTTTACACAATTTACACCAGTGAGTGGTAATGAACATTCTTTCAAAACCTTACTTTCTCCTTCTTTGTTGGTGTGCATCATCGCTACAATAATATTATCTGCAGAAGCCACCAAATCCATCGCTCCACCCATTCCTTTTACCATTTTCCCTGGAATTTTCCAGTTGGCAATGTCACCATTTTCAGAAACTTCCATGGCTCCTAAAACTGTAAGTTGCACATGTTGCCCTCTAATCATTCCAAAACTCATGGCTGAATCAAAATACACTGCTCCTTTTGTTGCGGTAATGGTTTGTTTTCCAGCATTTATCAAATCTGCATCTTCTTCACCTTCAAAAGGAAAAGGACCCATTCCGAGTATGCCATTTTCAGATTGAAACTCTACCTCTATCCCTTCAGGAATGTAGTTTGCCACAAGTGTAGGAATTCCAATCCCAAGATTTACGTACCATCCATCTCTCAATTCTTGCGCTATTCTTTGTGCTATTTGGTTTTTGTCTAACATAATTATAATTTTTATTAATGTACCAATACAATAATGTACCAATGTACCAATGAATTCATTTAAAATTGAACTAATTATTTAATGCCTTAATAATTTAATTTATTGATATTTTTTTTTATTTCAAATCTAATTTTTAATTTATTATTTTTTTGAGGTTGAAAGTATTTTGTATAAAATTAATCCAATTTCTATTATTTGTTTTTCAAGTTCTTCGTTGAATGGCAAAGCATCAGACTTTTTGCAAAGAGTTAACCAATATTTTATTTCTTCTAACTCCTTTGTAGCGATTTTTATCTTGTGAATAAAATCTTTTTTACTTTCCGCATTTTGAGCTTCTGCAACATTAGCTCCAATAGAAGTTCCTGAACGAATTATTTGATTTGAAAAAGAATGAAATCCAGATTTGTTTAATATTTCACAAAATATGATAATGTCCAATGAAAATTGAATCGTTTTATCTACAATTGGATTACCTTCTTTAATCATTTTTT
>JAGYKU010000004.1 GCA_018401455.1 Flavobacteriales bacterium | reverse complement strand
CAGACTTATTGGCTGATGAATCTGTAGTTTCAATACAAAAAATTGCCTATAAGCCAGGGATTATACAATCCAAAATGAGTAGTGCAACCAATTCTGAAGGAGAAGACGTTAGAGATATGTCTGGAATGATTTTTAAAGGTATTGGAAGTGATTATGGGTATGAGTTTTTACAAAAAAATCTTCAAGAAGGCAATTTGCCCATTTTTGAATCCAAAGGAAAACCAAATGATTCTATTTTAATTTCAAGATACACAGCCAGTCAATTACAAGTAAAGTTGGGAGATCCAGTCATTTGTTTTTTTGTTTCTGATGATGGTCCAAAGCAAAAGAATTTAAAAATTGGAGGAATTTACGAAACAGGATTAGAAGATTTTGATAAGAAATTCACCTACATTGACATTGCACAGATCAGTGAAATTAATAATTGGGGAGTCCAAACATATTTAAGTATTGAGGAAAATTGTTTTAATGGTTTAATCATTGTCAAAGCAGATGCTTATGGTGGAAACGGAAATTACAGATATCAATGGAGTGGAGGAAGTTATACTGAAGCCAATAGAATTCCAATTTGCATAGAAAAAGACACCATAGAAATACAAGTAATTGTTACGGATGTTGAGGTCAAAAGTTATTTAGACGAGCCAACAGCAGCATCTATTCCTGATACAGCATGGCTTACGATTTACGCAAGTGAATTTCAAGGTTGTGAATGTACAACTTCGGATGAAAATTTAAATGCCAATTACCTTAGTGAAGACAGTACCCTTTATAAAGTTGGAGATAAAGAATTCTTGACTGTTCTTAAAACTTCAGGAGGATCTAACGACTTCTACTGCGGAGGTTTTGAAGTAATTATGAAAGATTTTGAAACATTAAGTGAAGGAAAGCAAACAGTACAATTTTACACAGAAAATATGCTTCATGTTCAGAGTATCAAAGACAGGAATGAAGATATATTTAATTGGTTGGGAATGTTGGACATGAATGTATATATTATCATTAGTTTGATGATTTTGGTAGCAATAATCAACATGACATCTGCGTTGTTGGTAATCATTTTGGAAAGAACGAGGATGATTGGAATTTTAAAAGCTTTGGGAGCAAAAAACTGGAGTATTAGAAAAATATTCCTTATCAACGGTGGTTTTATAGTTCTAAAAGGCTTATTATATGGAAACATATTAGCTATTGGGATTATTATATTGCAGAATAGCACAGGATTTTTGACATTGTCACAAAGCAATTATTATGTAAGCACAGTCCCGATGCATTTTGTTTGGTGGCAGATTATTGCAATTAACCTAGGAGCTTATATTCTGTGTAATTTATCATTAGTTTTACCTTCACTAATTATCACTAAATTGAATCCAGTTACCGCAATTAAGTTTGAATAAACTAAAAATTACTTATGAAAATCACTTTAATATTTGTTGGAAAAACAGTTAAGCCCTTTTTAATAGCGGCCGAAAATGAATATGACAAAAGATTGAAGCGTTATGTAAAGGTTGAAGAAGTAATCATTCCAGAGTTAAAAAACGCCTCTAAATTATCCGAGAACGAAATTAAAACTAAGGAAGGTGTTTTGATTTTAGAAAAAATTATTTCTAGCGATGAGGTAGTTTTATTGGATGATAAAGGAACTCAATTTACTTCAATTCAAATGTCAGAATGGATTAATAAACTTCAAGTATCTGGAAAGAAAAATATAGTTTTTATAGTTGGAGGAGCATATGGTTTTTCTGAAGAAGTATATCAAAGAGCCCAACAAAAGTTATCTTTGTCCCAACTTACCTTTTCACACCAAATGGTAAGAATGATTTTTAAAGAGCAATTATACAGATGTTACACCATATTAAAAGGCGAACCCTATCACCATAATTAGAAAATATGATTAGGACATATAATTTAGGTACAATCAATTTTGAATATTGGGAAATAATCCTAATGTTGTTTCTTGTTGGTTTTGCCTATTTTATCGGAACACGTCTTAAAGTTAGAAACATTAACAAAAATGAAGCATACAAATATTTGCTTCCTGCATTGATGTTTAAGATTTTTGGAGGGTTTCTCTTTGCATTTATTTATGTGTTTTATTACGGAGGAGGCGATACAATAAGTTATTATTCAAGTACCTTACCATTGATGAATCTTTTCTACGAGGACGCTTCAGATTATTTTAATATAATTTGGAATTCAAGTTTAATTACTGAAAATTTTAGTCATGATGAATGGGAGGCATATACATTTAATGCCTTTGACAACACAACAGGTGTTCCTCTTAGTTTTATTTCTAGAGACCCTAAAACATTTGCTGTTTGTAAGTTGACAAGCCCGTTATTAATATTAACTAATGGAAGTTATTTTGCTTGTACTATTTTAATCGCTATACTTTCTTTTATTCCTTTATGGAAATTGTATTTAACATTTTTGAAATACTTTCCTGTTTTACATAAAGAATTAGCTTATGCTACTTTATTTATTCCATCAGTTGTGTTTTGGGGAAGTGGAATGATGAAAGATACTTATACTTTTGCAGGAGTATGTATAATTATTTATGCTTTTCAGATGATATTGGAAAGAAAGTTTTTGATTTTCTATATCTTGCTTTTTTTCGTTTCAGCTTATTCGATATTGGTCATCAAACCTTATATCTTAAATATTTTAGTGCCTTGTTTGGGAATTTGGATCTTTGCTCTTGTATTAAAGAAAGTTGATAATGTAATTTTCAAGTTTATAGTGCTTCCTTTTGTATTTTTTGGTGCTGTTGGTGCAAGTTATTTTGTTTTGCAATCATTGGGTGGCAGGTATGGATAAATTCGCCCTTGATAATGCAGTTCAGACAGCAATGGTAACTCAAGGAAGACTTAAAAAGGAAAGAACAATATGAAATTGATAATAATTTTGATATTGGAGAGTTAGATGGAAGTATGGTAGGGTTCATTTCTAAGTTTCCAAGCTACAATGCTTAGGACTTTTCAGACCAATGTTGATTGAAGCCAGAAGTCCTGTTATGCTATTATCATATTAGAGAATTTTGCTTTTTATTGGGATTATTAGTTCCTAACATTAATAAAAGTAGAGTTTTAGACTGATCTTTAGATTAATCAGAACTACACCTATACTAGTATATTCATTTACATTCGCAATTCTTTTTGCCTTTATGATTGGGGTTACAACTCCCAATTTTGGGAGCTTTAGTAAGGTTTAAATCCATTAATGCCTTTTTATCTTTTGGATTGGTTTGTGATTTATTCAACTAATAAGATTATTAGAAAAAAATATTTAATTATTTTCAATAATCTCACTGTAATTTTGAATATGCATTTGATTTATTTCAAAATTTCTATACTTTATTGCGTATTCTCTTATTTGTTTTCTAATATCAAAATCGGTTGAAACTTTATATTGATTTATAAAATCTCTAATTCTATTAGCAAAAAACTGAGCGTCATTATTTAGAATATCCCAGGAAAATCCAATATTGTTTTGTGTTATGATTTTGTCATCATCTCCAACACCTTTGGTAATAAATACAGGAAGACCACTTGCCCAATATTCGCCAATTTTTATAGGATTAAGATAGGCATTACTCGGTGAAGGTTTTTGAAGTGAAAAAGCAAAATCAGAAGCGCTTAAATATTTTGGTACTTCATCATGATTTACAGATAAAATATGTACTTTATCCAGTTGAATGTTGTACTTTTTTAGGTTTTTATCAATTTTTTCTTTTGGGATAGGACTTAAAATTATTATTTCTAAATCTTCATTTAAAAGTTTAAACAATTCATAAAAAAGTTCAAAGGCATCACTTTCTAAGTAAATCCCTCCAAACTTACCTACATAAACACCTACTTTTTTTTGATTGTCGATTTTTAAATTTTGTCTTATATAATTTCTGTCATCTTGATTAAAGTCGAATTTTTTCAAATCTACTGAGCATGGTATTACCTCAATTTTTTCAACAGAAATTCCTTCTTTTATTAATCGATTCTTATAATTATGAGCAACAGGATATAGTTTAAATGATTTTTTTTGAATTTCCTTATCATACTTTTTAAGTAATTTGGACTTTAGACTATTTTTTTTCCACTCGCCACTTTCTATCATATAATCTAAATGTGGCTCATAACTTTCTATCACAAATGGAATTTTACTTAGATTATAACAATACAATCCAAGAATTCCAGCAAGATTAGACCTGCAAATGGTAAGACTTATTGTTTCATTTTGAATAATATTTTTCAATATTTTTCTTCCATTCTTAAAAGCAATAAACTTATTTAATCCTTTTGGAGATGATTTTTCAATTATTGGAATATGTATGACTTTTTTAAAATCTAGATTAAAAATAAAATCATTTCTTTCAAAAGTCAGAAAAAAAATCTTATCAATTTCGGTAAAACGTTCTAAAATTTTAAGATGTGGGTAAACTGTGCTTTTTGTTAAACCATCATTAACTCCCCAATATGCAATATAAATAATATTCATTTTCTCAAAAGAAGAACTTTTATAGCCTCAAAGATATGAAAGTTCTTTAAGTAGGATTTAAACATTATACTTAGATATTTGCTTTTAAAAGCATTTATAAGATTTTTCTCATATTTGTTTTCTTTTAAAAAATCAAAAGTATATTGATATCCTTGATGAAGTCCTTTTAAATTTCGCATTGCAGAATTGGTTACTTGTCTATATTTTAGTATGGTCTCTTCAGTAAAACTATATAAACCATTTTTTGAATTTTCAATAAAAAAAATTAAATCTTCACAATGAGAAACACCTTCTTTAAAAGGAATGATATTTTGATTGTTTCTAATCATCCAACTCATTCCCATAAAACAATTTTCATTAAGTTTTATTAAATCAGCATTAGGATTTACATTTTTTATTTTCGGAATATAATATTTTATAGATTTTTCGATAGTCTCATTACAAAATGCTACACGTCCATCTAAAAAATAAATATCATCTTTTTCAAACATAGCAACTCTAGATGAAATACTTTTAGGAGGATAAAAATCATCTGCATCTAAAAAGCAAAAGAAATCTCCTATCATATTTTTTAGTCCAAGATTTCTTGCAGCACTTACTCCTTTGTTTTCTTGACTATAATATTTAATTCTTTTATCATCAAAAGAATTAATAATCGATTCAGTTTTATCTTTACTTCCATCGTTGATAATGATTAATTCAAAATTAGGATAATCTTGTTTTAAAACCGACTCAATAGCTTCAGCAATATACTTTTCTGCGTTATATGCAGGCATTATTATTGAAACAAGTGGTTGAGTCATATACTACTATTTTTTTAAAATAATTTTTTCAATTCTCTCAATTTGTTTAGAATAGGTGTTTTCAAGGGCGAAATTAATTCTTTTATTTTTTGAATCCTCAGTAAAATCATTAAACTCGTTATTAATAAATTGTTCAAATAAATTTACGACTTCTTTTTGGTTATAAAACATAGGGAAAAGTTTATAATTTCTATATTCATAAGTAAAGGATGAAAATATTGGTATTCCTGAACCTAAATACTGCATAATTTTGTGAGAATTATCAACTTGTTTTCCGTATATTAAATGCAAGTATGATACTAATGCAAATCTAGATTTTTTTAATATTTTTTGCATTTCTTCAGGAGAGACTGGTGCATTAATCGAAACATTTTTTAGTTTACTTAATTTTTCGAAAAATATATTTTTGTTTAAAAGATTTAAATCATGATTCCCATAAAATTTAAATGTAATATTTTGAAATCTATCAACTATTAGGTAAATAGATTCCCAGTCTATATATAACATATTTAAGTTTCCAAAATATACACCTTGATTATCAACGGTTTCATTATGTTGAATTTGAACTGAATCATTATATCCATGATTTATTTTATAAACATTTTTGTTAATGGTAATAATTTTATTTTTTTATACTTCTCAGAAACACAAAAACAATAATTTGCAGACAAAATTGTGTCTTAAAGTAGAAATTCTCACTTAAATCTACAATATGTGCAATTTTCAATTTGGCTTTAAATAAATCTAGAAAGTACAATCTTGAAGTATCAAATGACCATACAATATCAATTTTATTTTTAGAAGTTTTTTTAAGAATAGATTTGATTTCCACTTTCATCAAAAATCTTTTAATAAAAGTAAAAGGGATTTTGTTTATACCTTGAATTCTTTTGTAGTCATTTATAACATTAACACCTTTGTCCAAAAATATTCCTTTTTTTTCAGAAGGAGGATTCAAAAAATAAACATGATTGGTTTTTGCCAATTCAATAGCATAATGATGCTTTGAAACAGGCAAGAAATCCCATGAATCGGGAGATATGATTAAGATATTTTTATCATTTAGATAATTCATTAATTTTTATGATTAATAAAATAGTTGAGAGCATTTAAGTATTCCTGAGCAACCATATTTGAAGAGAATTTATTGTAACCATATTCAGAAATCAATTTATTATTGAAATCATTATTATTAAGTAAAGAATTTTATATTAAAGTACCAACATTCAAATGAATTATTTTCAATTAAGATGCCGTTTTGATTGTTTAAGTATTCAGGAATGCCTTCGACTTTAGCAATAACTGGTGTGCCACAAGCTACCGTCTTCCATACAAACAACAGAGGATACTTCATAATTAGAATTGTGAATAAAGTATTGTGTTTTATTCATTTGATCAACAATTTCTTTTGAATTAAGCTTCCCAATGAAATTTACAATTTTAGTTAACCCCATTTTTTCTACATATTGTTTCATTTCATCTTCTAATGGACCAAATCCACTAATCACTATTTGAAAACTAAAATTTTCTTTTTTTAATTTTGAAAATACATCAAATAGCATAAAGGATTTTTTGAACTTTCCAAAACTCAACATAAAACAAATTTTCAGTTCGTTTGTATTGCAAATTTTAAAATGCTAATCTATTGTATTACTTATAATCTTGAAGTTAATCTTTTGATTAGAAAAATTTTTCAATATCTTTCTAAGCGCATCAGATACACATATAAAGTTTAGTTTTTTATTTTAAATATTCTTTTATTCTTTTAATTCTTTTTGTTCCAAAATTTGTGATGATAAGCACTCCAATGTTCAGTTACAATTATGGGCTTTTTAAAACCAAGTTATTAATCTTGGAATACGTAAGAAGTGGATAAGTAATTTGAAAATTATAGGCATCGTATTGTTTTCGGTTTTTAATTTTAAATAAAATAACATAAACCAGTAGCATTGTGGTTATAATTTCTCTCAAAAACCAAATATTAGTTTTTGCAGAAAGAATAAATGCTTGTTCAGTATCTGATACACGGTAAAAATGCTTTTTTAATTTACCAAATCTAACTTGAACATGATAAACATCATTATCGCACAATTCATTCAGTCCATCAATATGCCTTTTGGTCCAAATAGCTTCTTTATTATCCCATTTGTTCGGATACCAATTGACTATATGACAAATGTTTAACTTGTTATTTTTCATGAATTTGATATAATTTTATTTAATTCACTTAATCTCACAATTGGACAAATTAAATAATTATTATATTCCGAGAGTCCTAAGTTTTCGACAACTTGAATTCCTCTTTTTTCATCAATATTATAGTATTTATAGTTTTCTCTTTCAAGAATATTTTCAATGCTTTTCCCTAATTCATTATTTATTATTTCAATTATAATAAATGGATTATGTTTTTTTAGATTTTCTTTGAATCCGAGTAAAACTTCAACTTCAGTAGATTCTACATCTATTTTCATTAAATCAATTTTCTCGATTTTGTTATTAAAAATATAATTATCTAGAGTATCAACATCAACATTTATAGATTTTTGATTTTTACTTCTCCAATTTGGGTTTAAACTTCCTGCTGTTGAATTTTCAGAAAAAGCATTATTTCCATAATTAAAAAAGGGTAATTCTCCTTTAGTATTTGAAAGTGCTAAATTTTCACAAACTATATTATAATTGTTAATTACGTTATTTTTACAAAGTACAGAAAATATATTAGGTTGAGGCTCAAAAGCAAATACTTTAGCATTGGAGTTATATGCTTTTGCCAAAACTGCAAATATGCCTGTGTTAGAACCAATGTCAAAAATTGAACCGGAGTGCATACTGAGTTTATTCCAAATTTTTCTTGTTTCAATTTCCCATTCAAAATTGTCTATACCTTTCCAATAAATTTCAGTTTCTAAATGAAAAGGATTATTGTATAATTTAAATTCAATTCCTTCATTAGTCCTTACAATAAATTCCCCTTTGAAATTAAATATCTTTTTTGATACCATTAGGGACATATATTTTTTTAATAAAGGATATGCTTTAGTTTTTTTTTAGTTTTTGATAATTCTTTTAATCATTATTTTTAGTTTTTAATTTATCACCTCTTCCCTTCAATTTTTGCTTTTACTTTTTTTATTATACTTTCTTTTGGAAGTGTTATTGATGTAAATTGATTTTTATCTAGTTTTCTTTTTAAACTATGTATTGATAATCATTCTCTTTGACATATAAACTATAATTGTTTAACTCTTGAATATAAAAATTTGTTTCGTCAAAAACTTTTGCAAGATGATTCAAATGTAATGGCTGGTCTAATTCCTGTAAGTTTTGAGGTTGATGTTTTGTAACATATTCAAGATAAAAGGGATTAGGTATATGAATAAAAATCCATCCATCTTTATTTAATATTTTATGAAATTTTTCAAAAGTAGTACATGCTCTTCCTTTGGAATATGTTCCAAAACATCTGGTAATACTATTACATCAAAGGTCTCATTAACTTCAAGGTTAATGATGTCACCTACTAAATAGTTAATGTTATTTTGTTTAGAGAGTCTTTGTTTTGCAACCTCAATACTTTTTGGGCTGATATCGTTGGCTACGATTTTTCCTTGTTTAACATATTTAGCTATTAATCCAGTAACTGTGCCTATTCCCGCTCCTATCTCCAAAACAACATCATTCCTTTTGAGACCTTTTTTGATTAAAAGTTCTTGAATCGAAATATGCCTATGATTTATCCCTTTTTTGAGTTGCTCTTCAACGTAAGCATCATAAAATTTAGTATGAGATTCTTTTGTGTTCAACTTTATTTGATTTAAGTTTTTGTAATTAATTCTGATAATAGTTTTGTTTGATTCTCTCTTGAATAAAACAAAATATTTCTTCATCCCCATTGAATTGCAATATCCATTTTTGCCATTCGTTATATTTTTCTTCTATCAAACAATGTCGTTTTCAGTATTCAGAGTAACACCAGTTTTTGTTTGAGGTATTTTGAAGTACGTTGTTGTCATCAGGAGTCCAAAATATTTTTTTTGGTATCAAATATTAAATATTTTACCACCATAAGTTCCAGGTGATTCTGGAAAACTTGGACATAATAGTAAATTTGCATTCATAGTTTTCGAAATAGAGTCTTCGTAAGGTATTCGCTCTGTGAATATGATATTTTTGCTAATATTTGATGCAGTTCATCTGGATTAAAATCATTTTATCTCTGAATGTATTTTTCTTTTTGATTGTAATGTATTAAACTAATAAATTTTACATCTTTGTTTTTTATAAATCTGTGAATACATTGAAAAAAATATCTAATTTTGATGTCTATAAATTGAACCGTTGTGAACAATAGAAAAAACATCACTTTTTTTAGTATTGGAACTATCCAAAAATGATTTTTCAAACCCATTAGTAATAACATCTACCTTTTGGTTAATAATATTCTCGAGTTTATTTGCCCAATCTTGACTTGTAATTATTTCTTAACCTAGATTTTCTAGCCCATTTTTCCACCAAAAACTAGAAAAAATCTTGAGTTTTTTCAGTAAAATTAGGATTATATTTTTTATGGATGATCCTATTATTCCACAAATCCCTAAAATCCAAAACATATGGAATATTAAACTTTTTATAAAGCCATGCACAATTACTCAAATGATAGTGAGGAGAAAAAATTCCTATAACTACATCATATTGATTTTCTTTTAAATGTTTTTTCAAAAAATGTCTTTCAGTGAGTTTATTGTTGAGTAATTCTCCTCTAGTATCAAGGTGTCCAAACACCCAAGATAATAAAATTCCAAATTTATTCAAAAGACTTTTCTCTATGCGCTTTAAAAACTTGCCTCTTTTAAATTGTCCAATGGGCATTTTATAAACGGTGTAGTTTTCATTTTCTTCTTTAATCGTTTTTTGAAGTATTTCGTTAGGTTCACAGAATTGTTCCTGTAAACTCTTTTCCCATTGATGCGTGATGATAGTAGGGTAATAACCAAATTTCTTAAAATGATTGGCATATCCCAGAGCTCTTTGAGAAGCAATAACATTCATTGGTGGAAAATGATAGGATAAAATTAAAATCTTCCTCATATTTGTAAATTCGTTTTCCAATCCAATAGAAATTTAAAAATCTAATTATGCTACAACTTGTTTTTGCAACTAATAATAAGCACAAAGTAAATGAAATTCAATCGTTAATTAAAGAAAATCTTGAAATTTTAACGTTAAGTGATATTAAATGCTTTGAAGATATTCCAGAAACTTCTCCTACCATCGAAGGAAACGCTTTTCAAAAAGCAAGATATTTGAATCAAAAATATAATTACAATTGTTTTGCAGACGACACTGGACTCATAGTAGAGGCACTAAAAGGTGAACCCGGAGTATATTCTGCAAGGTATGCTGGGGAACAAAAAAATGATCAAGATAATATGAATTTGTTACTCCAAAATTTAGAATCTAAAGATAATAGAAAAGCAAAATTCCAAACGGTGATAGCGCTTATTCTAAATGGAAATGAATATGCTTTTGTAGGAGAAGTTTATGGAACAATTGCTAAGGAAAAGAAAGGAAGTCAAGGTTTTGGTTATGACCCAATTTTTATTCCAGATGGTTATGATTGTTCTTTTGCTGAAATGTCAGCAGATGAAAAATAAAATTAGTCATAGAGGATTGCTACAAGGAAATTGTTAGACTTTTGAAAGATTTGTAACAAAAACCATTTTTCAGATATTTAACTGGAAAATGGTTTCGTATATTTTTTTCTCTTTGAAGTTTTAAGACATCATCCCTTTTTGAAAATCTACTCTAATTTTATCTAAAGCGATTTCTGTAGGTAGTTTTTCCAACTTTGAAACAATTTCAAAAATTGAAGTACTTAATTCCATCGCTGAAGCACCTTCTGGCATAGATTGCATTGCCATATTGAAAATTTTAGCGCTTTCTTCTTTGGCTTGTTTCAATTGTTTCCAGCCATTTTGAGAGATGTAAATTTGCTGAACCATATTATGGTTGTATTCTTCTCTAATGGATTTCAGAAGTTCTCCGTGAAGCATTTTAGCAGTCATTCCAGGTCTATGAACCCTTGCAATAAGGTTGTTGGGGTCTATTCTTTCTAAATAAAGCACCGCACGTTCGTAGGCTTGAATTCTATTGGGAACGTAATCTTTTCGTGCTAAAATTTTATTTTCCTCAGATTTTAAATTCTTTTCTCGTTCAAAAAAAGTTTTCATTAAATAATATGTAACTCCAAAAACAATTGCTGATGGAATACAATATTTCAAAATTTCTATCAATTCATTCATAACTTAAATAATTGGATTTATGATATACAATGATTGGTTTCTAAAAAGAAACAAAAATACATGATTTCTATTCTAAATATTTAAAATAAAATAAAAAATCATGTATTGTATTATTGTTTTAGAAAATTAACTTCTCTTTCTTGGTCTTCTTTTTTCTCCATCTTTTCTTTCCGTACTTCTCGATGAAGAACTTCTTGGTTTGTCGGATGAACCAGAACCATATTTGTTTCTAGTATTTCCTCCAGAACCAGATCTTCTGTCTCCACCACCGCCAGAACGTCTATCTCCACCAGAACTTCTTCTGCCAGAATCTCCACCTCTCGAACGACCACCGCCTCTTGATTCTGAACTAGCGCCATCTCTAGCAGCAGCTTTCTCAACATTCATTTTTTGATTGTTGAATTCAACTCCTTGAATACCATTCAAAACTTTTTCTGTATTTTCTTGAGAAACATCAAAAAATGAAAATTCATTAAATAAATCGATTCTTCCAATTTCTGATGATGGAATATCAGCATATTGACAAACCAAACGAACAACTGCTCCTTTGTTTAATCCTGCGTCAAGTCCCATATTCATAAAGATTCTTTGCTTTCCTTCGTCACTTACATTTCTATTCTTTCTTCCGCCTCTATCGCTATCGTCTCTATCTCTTCCTTTTCCACTGTCTCTGTCTCTATCTCTTCCTTTATCACCAGGTTTAGCGTTCAAATCATTGGCTTTACTGTAATACTCTAAGAATTTATTGAATTCAGCACTTACAAATTGTGTAATGACCTCTTCTTTAGAAGAATTCTCGAAAATTTCAAAAATGGAAGGTAAATATTCTCCAATTTCATCTTCTTTTACAACGGTATGTCTAACGTTTTCAATTAGATTAAATAGTTGTTGTTTACAAACATCTTTCCCAGAAGGTACTTCTTGTTTGGTAAACTCCATTTGTATTTGCTTCTCTATTTGCTTGATTTTGAAAACTTCTTTTGGAGTTACAAAAATCATTGAAACTCCCAATTTCCCAGCTCTAGCTGTTCTTCCACTTCTGTGTGTGTAGTTTTCTATTTCGTCTGGTAAATTGTAATTGATAACGTGCGTAATATCATCTACATCAATTCCTCTTGCCGCAACATCTGTTGCAACCAAAACTTGAAGTGTTTTATCTCTGAAGTTCTGCATTACTTTGTCTCTCTGTCCTTGAGATAAATCTCCGTGCAAAGGTTGAGCATTGTAACCATCTTTCATTAAATTATCTGCAACTTCTTGTGTTTCTCTTTTGGTTCTGCAAAATACCAAACCATAAATATCCAAATTGATATCCAAGATTCTTTTAAGTGCCAAATATCTGTCTCTATTGCTTACACAGTAGTATTCGTGTTTGATATTTGCGTTACTTGTGTTTTTTCCACCTACAGTAATCTCAATTGGATTATCCATATAGTTTTTGGAAATTTTAGAAACTTCTTTAGGCATTGTTGCCGAGAATAACCAAACGTTTTTGTCTTTTGGTGTTGTGTCTAAAATAGCATCAATGTCTTCTTTGAAGCCCATATTCAGCATTTCATCTGCTTCATCTAGAACCGCAATTCTTACATCGTCAAATTTCACCAATCTTCTTTTGAGCATATCTACCAAACGACCAGGAGTTGCGACAACGATTTGTGCGCCTCTTTTTACTTCTTTTGCTTGTGTTTCGATACTTGCTCCTCCATAGATGGTAGCAATGTTTGCGTTTTTAATGTGTTTTGAAAAAGTTTTAAAATCATTCGAAATTTGAACACAAAGTTCTCTTGTTGGTGCAATCACCACAGCCTGAACTACTTTAGCGTCAAAATCTATTTTTTCTAAAAGTGGCAATCCGAATGCTGCCGTTTTTCCCGTCCCTGTCTGTGCAAGGCCTACTAAATCTCTTTCTCCTTCTAATAATTGGGGAATTGCTTCCTCTTGAATTGGAGTGGGTGACTTAAATCCCAGTTCTTCGAGAGCCTGAAGAATTTCTTCTCTTAGCCCTAATTCACTAAATGTCATTATTTTATTTTAAATTAAGACTGCAAAGGTAGGTAAAAAAAAGAACATTCTGATTTTTATTAGATGTATCACTAGTTTTAGTATGATGAATATTCCTTAAATTAGAGAAAAACAATACTTTTTCATTATGTTTTCTTGTAATGATTCACTAAATGTGATTAAAGTTATTAATATTTATCAAAACGAATAATTATTCATTTGTGGCAGATAATCAAAAGCAATATATTTGACGACTAACTTTATTTATCATTGCACTACGAATTATAAAAACAAACGAAATGAAAACGAACCTCAAACAATCAATCACTTTCTTATTGTCATTTTTAATGATATTTATTTTGTCTTGTTCTGAAAAAGTACAAAAGAAATTAAGAGTAAATCCAGAATTTTCTGAATATGTTAGTGGATACACTTCTGGTGTTATTCCAAAAGAATCTACTATTCAAATACAGTTGACGAAAGATTACAATGGTCCAATTAACTATGAAGCGCCAATTGATAAATCTTTATTTACTTTTACACCTAGCCTCGAAGGAGAAGCTTATTGGGTGAATAGAAACACTATTGAGTTCAGACCAGCAAAAGAATTAGAATCAGGAAAAGAGTATGAAGTACATTTTAGTTTGAAAGAATTGTTGGATGTTGAAGATGAAAATTACCAAGATTTTGCTTTTAATTTCAAAACGATTGCTCAAGTAGGGAAAATTTATGTAGATCAATTATTTACTCCTAATACTGAAAAACTTACCAATCAAACATTACACGGAAGGCTTGTGTTGACTGATAAGTCTGATACATCTTTAATAAAAAAATCATTAAGCGCTTTTCAAGAAGGTAATGAACTTCCTATAAAATGGATTTTTCAAGGCGGTCTTTCTCATCGTTTTGTAGTGGATGGTGTGCAAAGAAAAAATACTAATTCTGAAGTGAAATTACTTTGGACTGGAGCACCTTTCGGCAGTGATGACCAACAAGCGGAAGTATATGAAGTTCCCGCTTTGGGAGTTTTTCTTGTGACTAATGTAGAAGTAATTCACGAACCAGAACAATTCGTAAGGGTTCATTTTTCTGATCCAGTTTTGGTGAATCAAAATCTTGAAGGACTAATTACTGTAGATGGAGCAAAAGATTTCAATTACCTTATTAATGGACATACTGTAAGTGTGTATTACAACAAAAGACTTAGTGGTGCTCATGAAGTTCACGTAAGTTTGGGGGTTAAAAATATTGGAGGTTATAAGTTAAAAAGTAGTCAAAACATAGAGTTGCTTTTTGAAGGAATGAAGCCAAAAATCAAATTACTGACTAACGGGGTGATTGCCCCTCATACACCCAATGGAATTCAATTTCCTTTTGAATCCGTTAATTTAAAAGCGGTAGATGTATATGTTACAAAAATTCACACGAACAATATGTTGCAATTTCTTCAAGTCAACGGAATGAAAGGGGATTATCAAATGAAAAGAGTTTCCAAAGAAGTATATACACAGACACTTTTGTTGAATCAAGATTCAAAATTGAATCTTCATGAATGGAATAAATTTTATATTGATCTTTCACCTATCGTTGCAAAAGACAAAGGAGCGTTGTATCAAGTAGAATTAAGGTTTAAAAAAGAATATAGTATATACGGATGTGCTGGAAATGAAAATAACACAACAGCATCGATTCAAAAAATTAATACAACTAATCCTACTGAATGGACAGAAGCGGGGTGGGATAGTTATGATTATTGGTATGATTATGATTATTACGACTATTACGATGACGACTATGATTACAATAGATGGGATGATCCTTGTAATGCTGCTTATTACAGCGGCAAAAATGTAAAATCAAACATTTTAGCGTCAGATGTCGGAATTGTAGCTAAAGCGGGAGGAGACAAAATTATGCATGTTTTTTTAAACGATATTCTCACAACAAATCCAATTCCTCAAGCAACAGTTGAGTTTTATAATTATCAACAAGAGTTAATAGGTTCGCATCAAACTAATGACGATGGAATGTGTGAAGCATATCTTGAGGAAAAACCTTTTGTAATAATTGCTAAAAATGGTGAACAAAGAGGTTATTTAAAATTGAGAGATGGAGAGTCATTGTCATTGAGTAAATTTGATGTGAGTGGAAGTGCAGTTCAAAATGGAGTAAAAGGAATGATTTACACCGAAAGAGGTGTTTGGCGTCCAGGAGATAGTATATACATTGCGTTTATGTTGGAAGATAAAAACAATATCTTACCTAAAAATCACCCTGTAACTTTTAAATTGTATAACCCTCAAAATCAATTGGTAGATAAACAGATTCTAACTTCTGGCTTAAATGGATTATTTGATTTTAGAACAGCCACACAACAAGAAGATGTAACAGGAAATTATTTTGCAAAAGTCGAAATTGGAAATAGAAGTTTTAGTAGAGTAATAAAGGTAGAAACAGTAAAACCTAATAGATTGAAAGTTTATTTGGATTTTGGCAGAAAAATATTATCACAAAAAGATAAAACTAACAATGCTAAACTATCAGTAAAGTGGCTTCACGGTGCTATTGCTAAAAATTTGAAAGCAAGAGTAAATATGAGTATAAGTAAAAAATATACTTCATTTGAAAAATTTAAAAATTTCATCTTTGATGATCCAATCAAAGAGTTTTATGCCGAAGATCAAGTGATTTTTGAATCTAAAGTTGACGAAATGGGGGAAGCGATTTTTCAACCTAATATTTTTATAGGAAAAAATGCACCTGGAATGCTCAAAGCTAATTTTGTTACCAAAGTTTTCGAAGAGGGAGGAGATTTTAGTATCGATAGAAGTTCTATTGATTATTCTCCTTATGATAGTTACGTAGGAGTTTTTGTGCCAAAAGGAACACTATGGGGAAATACATTGGTTACTGGAAAAGATCATGAAATAGAAGTCGCAACAGTAGATTTAGAAGGAAAACCGCTTTCTGTCAATAATGTAGATGTAAAAGTGTATAAAGTAAGTTGGAAATGGTGGTGGGACAGTTATGATAATTCTATTGCAAATTATATCGCTAAATCGAGTACCATTCCCATCTTAGAAACTAAAGTAAACACTTCTAATGGAAAAGGGTCTTTCAAATTGAGAGTAAACCAGCCAGAATGGGGGAGATATTTAGTAAGAATTACAGACCCAAAAAGTGGACATACCACAGGAAAAATAGTTTACATAGATTGGCCTTATGAAAGTAGAGTAGAGCGCACGATGATAGAAAATGCTTCAATGTTGAGTTTTTCAACAGATAAAGAGGTTTATAATAGTAACGAAACAGTAAAAGTTTCATTCCCTTCACCTTCCAATGGAAAAGCCATTGTGACAGTAGAAACAGGTACTAAAGTACTCAAGAAATATAGCATTAGCACTGTGAAAGGAGAAACTAAATTTGAGTTCAGAACCACTTCAGAAATGTCGCCTAATGTGTTTGTTCATATTACTTTACTACAACCTCACGCCAATACTTTGAATGATGCACCTATCAGAATGTATGGCGTAGCACCTATTATGGTTGAGGACGCTCAAACGCATCTTTCACCTGTAATTGATATGCCTGAAGTTTTAAAACCAGAAAAACCTTATACCATTAAAGTCAAAGAAGCAGCAGGCAAACCGATGACTTATACTTTAGCAGTTGTTGATGAAGGTCTTTTGGATCTAACATCTTTCAAAACTCCTAAGCCTTGGGATCATTTTTATGCAAAAGAAGCTTTAGGTGTCAAAACTTGGGATATGTACGATGAAGTAATGGGTGCTTTTGGAACACAAATGACAAAACTTTTGGCAGTCGGAGGTGATGGTGCAGCTGAAGTTAAGAAACCTAATAAAGCCAATAGATTTAAGCCCGTAGTTAGTTACATTGGTCCTTTTGAACTGAAAGCAGGAGCAACTGCAACGCACCAATTGGAAATGCCTAATTATATAGGTTCTGTAAGGGTAATGGTAGTGGCAGGAGAAAATGCAAAATATGGAAGTGCAGATAAAACAGTTCCAGTAAGAAGTCCTTTGATGGTTTTGGGAACATTGCCAAGAGTTTTGAGTCCTACTGAAGAAGTATTTTTGCCTGTGAATGTCTTTGCAATGGAAGATTTTGTCAAAGATGTTACTGTAGAGGTCACTACCAATGATATGTTTACGATTCAAGGAAATTCTAAACAACTTTTAAAGTTTACTAAAGTTGGTGATGAAGTTGTGAATTTCAAACTGAAAGTTGGAGAAAAAATTGGAATTGGAAAGGTACACATTGTGGTGAAAAGTGGAAATGAGATTGCTAAATATGATGTGGAAATGGATATACGTACTCCAAACCCACCTGTGACTGAAGTATACGAAAAAAGTATCAAAGCTGGTGAGAGTTGGAGTCCAGAATTCATGTTCTCAGGTATTGAAGGAACAAATGAAGCATCTATTGAAATTTCAAATTTCCCTCCAATCAATTTGGGTGAAAGATTAAAATATCTTATCAGTTATCCTCATGGTTGTATTGAACAGACTACTTCAGCTGTATTTCCTCAACTTTCTTTGGATAAAGTTATGCCTTTGAATAATGATTATAAAATTGTTATTGATCAAAATATCAAGTCAGGTTTAGATAGATTGAGATTGTTTCAAACAAGTTCTGGTGGTTTTGCTTATTGGCCTGGACAATCAGATCCTAATGAATGGGGAACAACTTATGCAGGTCATTTTATGTTGGAAGCGGAACTAAAAGGATATAAGCTACCTCCTGGATTAAAAACCAATTGGTTGAAATATCAAAAGAAGAAAGCAGCTGATTATAAAGTAATAACTACTGAAATTCAGAAAAATCAATGGTCTAATGGTCAATATTATGACATCAATCAAGCGTATAGACTTTACACTTTAGCGTTGGCACAATCTCCTGATTTGGGAGCGATGAACCGTTTGCGTGAAAGTAAATATTTGACATTAGTAGCGAAATGGAGATTAGCAGCAGCTTACAAATTGGCTGGTCAAGAATCTGTTGCCAACGAAATGATTAAAGGATTGAGTACTGATGTTCCGAGTTATAAGGAATTGTCTTATAGTTATGGAAGTGATATAAGAGATGAAGCGATGATTTTGGAAGTTTTAGTCTTAATGAATGATGCAAAATCTGCAGGATTGGCAAAATTGTTAGCAGATGAATTGAATGCTAAACAATATATGAGTACTCAAACTACTGCATACAGTTTGTTGGCATTGAGTAAGTATCTTGGCGCTAATAAAACGAATGAAGTTATGAATTTCAATCTTGCTGTAAATGGAAAAGATGAAGCAGTGAAAAATACAAAAATTCCTGTTTACAAACAAGATATCAATACTGAAGGAAAGAAAAATAATATCAAAGTTTCGAATAATGGAACTGGTTTATTGTATGTGAAATTAGTCGTTACGGGTGTTCCTGTAATAGGGGATCAAAGGTCTGATAATAATAATGTGAACTTGTATGTAAGATATCTTGATATGCAAAGAAATGAAATTAGTCCAGATAGAATTGAACAAGGCACAGATTTTATTGCAGAAGTTAGAGTAATGAATCCGTCTTCGAGAGGAGTTTTGAAAGAAATGACGATTAACCACTTATTCCCGTCTGGTTGGGAAATTCACAACAATAGAATGGATGGTTTTCAAAGCACTCTGACGAATTCAAGTTTTGATTTTCAAGATATTAGAGATGATAGGATTTATACTTATTATTATCTAGGGAAAAATGCTACAAAAACATTCCAAATTCAGTTAAATGCTACATATTTAGGAAGATTTTACATGCCAACTATACTCACTGAGGCAATGTATGATGAAAGTATTTCTGCTAAAATTGGAGGTAGATGGATAGAAGTAGTGAAATAAAGATAGATAATTGGATAATGTTATAGAGTAATAATTGGTTGATTTGATAATAGTACAATGGGTACAATGTTATTTTGACCAATTATTTACTTATTTTTCGAAGTTACTTAAAATATAACCTTTATTTTTGCGTTTGGGTTTAAATTAAATCAAAGTATTTTGAAAAATAGTTTACTAATTATTTTAATATCTTTTTCACTCTTCGGTTGTCGTTTTTTTGATAAACCAGAATTGATTCCATCATACATTTATGTAGATGAGTTTATATTTACCACTACCACTAATCAAGGGTCTGATAGTCATAAAATAAAAGATTGTTGGGTATATGTAGATCAAAAATTAATTGGTGTTTACGAATTGCCTGCTAAAGTTCCCATTTTTGCTAATGGAACTTATCAAATTGATGTATATCCTGGTATTTATAAAAACGGAATTAAGGAAGAAAGGATTATTTATCCATTTTATACACATTACACAGGTACTCATGAATTATTACCAGAAAATGTTATTCCTATAACTCCAGAAATTACTTATATTGATGGACTCAATATGTGGATTGAAGATTTTGAAGATCCTGGTTTTAAGTGGAATGTTTTTGCTACACTAAGTGATACAACTATGTTTGTTGCAAATCCAAGTCAGTTTGCAGGTTTGTTCGAAGGTAAAGCAGGACTGATTAAAATGTCCTCTAATAATGTGGTCTGTGAAATGCGAACAGATGAGCCTCTTTTTGATAATTTGCCTAGAAATCTGAATATTCCAGCGTATTTTGAAATGAATTACAAAGCCAATCATACTTTTTACTTTGGCTTACTTCATAATAATACTGGTTTGACAAGTTATAGTAAGGAAACACTTATAACATTCAATCCAACAACTGACGAAAATGGAGTGCCTCAATGGAACAAAACCTATTTGTATATTCCTGATGTCACAAATTTTTTTCAAAGTGCTACAAAATTTGATTTTTTTATTAATGTATTTAATAATAATGCAATTGACGGAATTGAAATCTATTTTGACAATATGAAAGTCGTTTTTGAATAGGAAAAATATCTATGGATAGGAAAAGAGAGGTAGTTTGGTATTTAATCACGGATTTTATTTTTTCGACTCTTGCGTGGGCTTTGTTTTTTATTTATAGAAAAGTTTATATCGAAAAATCTCAGTTGCTTTTTGATGATAAATTTTATTTGGGACTAATCATAATTCCTTTATTTTGGGTGATTTTATACTATATTATTGGTTCCTATAGAGACGTCCTCAAAAGACATCGATTAAGAGATTTGGGGGAGACTTTCATCATCTCATTAATAGGTTGTACAGTATTATTTTTTCTACTAATTATAAATGATCAGTATGTTTTTAAAACAGATTATTACAAAGCTTATTTTGGATTGTTTGTAATTCATTTTAGTTTGGCGTTAATTCCTAAACTCATTATTACTCAAAGAATTGTAAAAAGCATTCACAGAGGAGATAGAGGTTTCCCTACTTTAATTATTGGAGGTAACGAAAGTGCTTTGACTATTTATAATGAAATAATATCACTTTCAAATAGTCCTGGGTTTCAGTTTAAAGGTTTTATTTCTACAAATGGCGTGGATAGAGCTTTAATGGATTCTCCTTTACAATATTTTGGAGGATATGATCAGCTTAATAAAGTTATTGAAGAACATGATATTCATGAGATAATTATAGCAGTTGAAAGCTCGGAACATGAAAAAATAAATAAAATTATTACCGACTTAAGTGATAAAGAATTAAGTATAAAACTTATTCCAGATACTTACGACCTTCTTACTGGAGGAGTGAAAATGACTTCTATTTTTGGAGCTCCATTAATTCAAGTAAATAGAGAAATTATGCCAGTTTGGCAACAGTCTATTAAACGTATTTTTGATATTTTGGTATCTATTATTGCTTTGATTATTTTAACTCCAGCATTTATAATTTTAGCCATTTTAATCAAATCAGGAAGCAAAGGAAAAGTGTTCTTTAGTCAAGAAAGAATTGGAATTTATGGCAAACCGTTTATGATTTATAAATTTAGATCCATGGTAAGCGATGCAGAAAGAACAGGGCCTCAATTATCAAGTTCTGATGATAATAGAATTACAAAAATTGGGAGGTTTATGAGACGAACTAGATTAGATGAAATTCCTCAGTTTTTTAATGTTATTATTGGAGACATGTCATTAGTAGGGCCAAGACCAGAAAGACAATTTTATATTGACCAAATTGTTCAAAAGGCACCGCATTACAAACATCTTCAAAAAGTTAAACCTGGCATCACCTCTTGGGGGCAGGTTAAATATGGTTATGCCGAAAATGTAGATGAAATGATTGCACGCTTAAAATACGATGTGCTTTATGTTGAAAATAGATCTCTTGGCTTGGATGCCAAAATTTTAATTTACACTGTTTTGATAGTGCTTAAAGGGGTAGGAAAGTAAGTATAATTATTCCAATATTTTTTTAATTTTAACTGGAGATAAAAAACTATTAAACTGACTTAAAATCAAGCGATACAGAGTTTACACAGTATCTTTCTCCAGTTGAGGTAGGACCGTCATTGAAAAGATGTCCTAGATGTCCACCGCAGTTGCTACAACAAATTTCTGTTCTAATCATTCCATGAGATTTATCTACTTTTTTGATGATTTTTGCGGTGGGTAATTCACTATCAAAACTAGGCCAACCACAATGTGCATCAAATTTCATTTCATCAGTGAAAAGTTCCGTTCCGCAGCCTTTACATAAATAAATTCCCTTTTCGTTAAATTCATAATACACACCCGAAAACGGTCTTTCTGTACCGCTATTTCTCAAAACTTCATATTCCAAAGGAGAAAGCATTTGCTTCCATTCTTCGTCTGATTTTTGAACTGGGAATTTTATGTCGCTCATACAATTAAGATTTTAAAGTGCTATAAACTTTACCTTTTAAAGTTTTTCCAATAAATGGTGAATTCATACTTTTTGAAGTCCAATTTTCTTCTGTTGGTGACCAAGTAGCATCTGGATTGTAAAGTACAAAGTTTGCTGCAAATCCTTTATTTACGATAGGAATGTCTAATTTTAGAATACTTCTCGGATTAATAGCCATTTTGGTGATAATACTTTCCATTCCAATGGTTTTTTCAAAAGATGTAATGGCTACTGAAAATGCAGTTTCTATAGTGCTGATGCCAAATTTTGCCAAATCAAATTCTTTTTGTTTTTCTTCAACATCCCAAGGAGTATGATCGGATGAAATAACGTCAATGATATTCAACTTTAATGCTTCCAAAATATCATCATAATGATTTTGATCTCTGAAAGGTGGTTTTACTTTGTAATTGGAATCAAAACTCTGACAATCTTCGTCTTTGAAAAATAATTGATGCGCTGCGATATCGCAAGTCACTTTGATTCCGTTTTCTTTGGCTTCTTTAATCATCGAAACACTATTGCTAGATGAAATAGGCCCAATATGAATTTTTGATTCGTTGTAATTTGCCAAAAACAAATCTCTCGAAACCATTAGTTCTTCAGAAAGTGAAGGGATTCCTTCAAGACCAAGTTGTGTGCTTGCAATTCCTTCGTGAATTTGTCCATGACCAGAAATACTTTTGTTATCAGGGAAATTCATTATCAATCCATCAAAATTTTGGGCATATAACAATGCTCTCGACATCAAATTATCATCCGAAATGGATCTTTTATCATCAGAAAATGCTACTGCACCACTTTGTGTCATATCATACATTTCGGAAAGTTCTTTACCTTCCATTTTTTGGCTCACTGTCCCAATAGGAAATACAGATACATTTGCATTAGCATTTTTAGCTCTTTGAATAATTTGTTCGATGATGCCACTATTATCGGCTACTGGAAAAGTGTTAGGCATAACAGCTACACCTGTAAATCCTCCTTTCTCAGCCGCATTCAAACCATCTTTCAAAGTTTCGTGTTGTTCGAATCCCGGCTCTCTAAAGTTACATCGCATATCAAACAAACCAGGAGAAATGTGAAGATTATCTTCTTGAATGGTTGTAATATTTTCTTCAACAATCGAATCTTCTATTCGAGTTACGATTCCGTTTTGAATCAAAATATCTTTTATAACACGATTAAAAGGAGAGTTGGGATCAATGATTTTTGCAGATTTGATAAGAATGTTCATGTTTTTGGAGTTTATGTATTTCCAAAAGTCAAAGTTAGTTATTTTTAATAACTAGAATGTATTAGCAATTACTAAAATTTAGTTTTTAACTTTTAAACTTATCTAAATCAAATGTAATTAGATATATTCCTTAATTTATTTTAGATAAAAATACATTTATCATATTTATATGTTGAAAAATTGAAAACTCATTTCGGCTGTATTTTAATAAAAATCAGCACTTTTGTATAAAAATAGATAAAACGCAAAACAATGAGTTCAAATTCAAAGAATTATAAAAACCTAAAAGCCTTGTTGTCATCTCTTAATGAATCAATAGATGCTTTGGAAAACGGAAGTTTGAATGTTTTAGAAATTGAAAATCTATTGGATGATGCAAGAGCATTACACGAAAGAATTGCTATAATTCAATATCTTTCTGCTCAATCAAAACAATATGAAGAGATAGAGCCAGTTGAAGTAAAAGTGGAGGCAAAAATTGAAAAACCTAATAAAGTTGAAGGGTTTAGATTTGATTTTGATGCTCAACCTCCTTTGTCTTCTAATCAAACAAGTCTTTTGGATGCTATAGATGAAAATGAGCCAGAACAAATAGAAGCAGAAGAGATTGTTCCTCAAACGTCTTCTTTAAAATTTGAAACTACCGAGGTTAATATTAAAGTTGAAAGTGTTGAAATACAAGATAATTCCATAAATTCAAAGTTTTCTGAACAAGCAGAAGTTAAAACTTTGGCACAAAAATTAAGTAAAAAACCTATTTCTAATATCATTGAAGCAATTGGGCTAAATCAAAAGTTTCTGTTTATGAACGAACTTTTTGAAGGAGAAAACACTTATTACAAAGAAGCGATTGAACAACTCAATAATTTTAGTAATTTTGATGAAGCAAACAAATTTGTCGAATCACTTGAAAAAAGATATAGTTGGGAAGTAGAATCCAACACTGTTAAAGAGTTTTTGGATTTAGTGGAAAGAAGATATTTATAAAATACATCAAGATTTAACTACAAAACTAAATTTACTTACCTATGAAATCATTGCAAATATTCCTTTTAATTTTTACAGTTCTTCTTTCTTCATCCTATCTATCTCAAGATAAAATTCAGTTGATGAACGGGAAAGTGTTAAGAGGTAAACTAAAAGCAGAGTTTGATGATTATTACCAATTTGATTATTACAAAAACGGTGGAAAAAGTAAAAGTATAGAGCTTTCGAAATATAGAATATACTCTGTTACAAATACTTCAGGAGAAGAGTCTATTTTATACAAGCCTGATTCCTCTTTAGGTAATTTTTATACTCCCACCGAAATGAAAATGTTTATCTATGGACAAAGAGATGGACACAAAACTTTTAAAAGTACGTCAATGTTTATTACTGGTTTTGCAATGGGATTCACTTCAGTACTTTTGGATACTTATGAATTTAGCACTACTGGAAATTGTCCGCAAGGTTTTTTTAATAGAACACCATCTATTACTCCTATTGCCGTTCCTTTAGTGTTTACAATTGGCGCTGGATTAATTAAAACTAGGATTAGAAAAGAACAAGTTACAGATATTACTTTTTTATCAAGTGAGTTATATATTGATGGCTATCATAAAGTGGCAAAAACTAAAAGGGTGAAAAATGCTTTTTTTGGAAGTGTTTCTGGTTTGCTAACAGGGTTTTTGGTATATAGTATTGTACATCAAGATTGCCCTTAAGTATAATGTTATCTTTTTTTAAATGGGTTGTTTATACTAACATTTGGATTGCATTTTCTGTTGTCTCAATTATTGTCTATGGCGCTCAAATAGATTTGTTTGATTTTTCATACGAGTATATTTACATTGCATTTTTTGCAACATTGTTTGCATATAATTTTCAAAGAATTGAAAAGTCTGGAACTAAAAATCCTAATGCATCCGAAAGACACATCTGGATTGACAATCATCTGGGAACTGTAAAATTCATTACTATTCTTTCATTGTTCATTACTGTTTTGTTATCGTTGATGTATTTGCCTTTTAATGTTATTTTAATTGCGGTTATTTTATCTTTTTTAGTGCTTTTTTATGCTGGTAATCAGTGGTTAAAATTCAGTTTAAGAAGGATTTCATATTTGAAAGTATTCCTCATATCTATTGTTTGGACTTTGTGAGTGGTCATCTTTCCTAGTTTTTATCGACAACTAATTTTCAAATAGAAAATTCTGTTTTACTTTGATGATTTTCCTATTCATAAGCACATTATGTATTCCTTTTGATTGTGAGATTTGAAAACAGATAAAGGATTGGTAAAGACAATTCCATCTTATTTAGGAGTTTTTAAATCAAAACTTATAGTAATCTTTGTGCTTTTAGTTTTAGCAATTTTAGGATGGATTTATAACTGGTTTGCCTTTAGTATCGTATGTTTTATTTCAGGAATTGTAATGTTTTTTGTCAACGAAAAAGAAAAGAACTTTTCTACACAGGTCTCATTGATGGTTTGATGTTGCTATTTCCTATTTTGCATTGGGTTGTTGATTTCTGTAAATAAAAAAGCCGACATTAAAATAAAATCGACTTTTCTTTAAAATATTAAATTGGATAATTATCCAGTAATTTTTTTGTATGCAGTTTTGAAATCTGAGTTATCTTCTAGTAAACAAGACACTTCGTTATCTTCTCCAAAATAAGGTTGTCCGATGCTGATTATAGATTTAAATCTTCAGAAGGATTACTTTCTCTTGCAAGTTGTACTGAATATCAAAGTAAACTTTAAATATTTTTGTTGTGAAAGATTTAAATCAGCAAATTGAATATCTGTACCAATAGCCTTTACTCTTTCCATCGCTGCTACTACCATTTTTTTTACCTACAGTTTTATTTTTTTTATTTAGGATTTCTAATTCACCTCTCAATAATTCAGCACCTCTGCAATCAGGATCCACGCATTTACTTTTTTATCAAACCTAAAGCCTTTTTATATCCTTTTTCATCTCCATCAAGGATATAGTTTTCTACAGATTCTAAAATATTTAATTTTAATTTCTCTATAAATGGTTCAGCATCAGATTTGTATGCGTAAGATTTGTCTTTTTTTCTATATTTTGTAGCAAAAGATAAGGCATCTCCATACGCGTTTTTGAAATCATCTTTGTACTTACTGTCCAAACTCATTTCATAAAGTGCTTGAGAAGCATATAAATAAGGTAGTGGATCATTTTTTGTTTTGTCATTCTCGGTATATTTCAAGGCTTTGTCAAAACACTTATCATATTTTTCATCTACTAATAATATTAATAAATCCTCATAATTTTGAGCTGATGTAATAGAAGGTTTTAAAATAAATAAACCTAAAAATAATGCGAATACTAATTTTTTCATTTTTTTAATTTTTGAATTCATTGGAGTTTTACAAAGTTTGTGCCTAAGTAAAAGAATAGCCACAAAACTAATTATTTTTTAGTGTATCCTCACCAACGATTATATTTTTTTTTAACATTGAATTTTCTACAAGTCAAAGTGATGGGTTTAATTTGTTACGTTATCTTTGCAAACTATGGGAAATATGAAAAAAATAACAGATAAGATTACTTTTAAAAAACACAAAGATTGTCAAACGGTTGTTATATCTCCTACCATTGAGAAATGGCAGTTGAATTCACTTTTAGTTTGGTTATTGGCTTGGACTTTTTGTGGTTTTGCTTTTTTATATTATATGTTTTTTGAAATGCAATCTGGTAAGCAAATTATTGTTTTCGGTGTAATTTTGGTATTTTGGATATATTTCGAAATGAGAGTTTTGAGAGCCTATTTTTGGAGAAAATCTGGATTAGAAATTATTAGAATTGACGCTAATGTCTTTTCTATAAAAGATTCTATTTTCAAATATGGAAAAGCTAGAAACTTTGAAATGAGCAAAATTGAACCTGAAAGTATAGAAAGTATATATGTAAATCCGAAATCCTATGGAAAAGTGATGAACGATTCTTTTTGGCAAGTAGGTTTGGGAACTATCGCCTTAAATTATGATGACAAAATTATTTATTTCGGTACGCAATTGGAAAATGATGAGTCTGATAAGTTAACCAAATTACTTAGAAAAATTGTGAAAGAATATAAAACTAAAAATTCAATGGAAATAAATGACACGTCCATTGACGAATAAAACTCCAATTGATACCTAAATATTTTCTGATTTTATATCAAAATATATAGAATCTTATTACTTAATACTTTTTCTTTACTTTCGCATTATAATTAATATGATTTAATAAAATGGAAAAATTCAGAGGTCTTGGCGTAGCGTTGGTTACTCCTTTTCAAGAAAATGGAAATATTGATATGGCTGGTCTTCAAAGATTAGTAGAGCATAATATCAATAATGGAACAGATTATTTAGTGGTGCAAGGAACTACTGGAGAATCCGCAACATTAACGAAAGAAGAAAAAAAGGCGGTTTTGAATTTTATCATCGAAATTAATAATGGTAAAAAACCAATCGTATTAGGTGTTGGTGGCAACAATACTGCTGAAGTTGTTCATCAATTACAAACGCTAGATTTAAAAGGTGTTGATGGAATTCTTTCTGTAAGTCCATATTACAATAAACCCTCTCAAGAAGGAATTTTTCAGCATTATAAAGCAGTTTCAAAAGCAACAAATCTTCCAATTATATTGTATAATGTTCCAGGCAGAACGATGAGTAACGTAACAGCTGATACTACTTTGAGAATTGCTAGAGCTTGTCCTAACATCATTGCAGTGAAAGAAGCTTCTGGAAATTTAGAACAAATTATGAATATTATTATCAACAAACCTAAAGGCTTTTTAGTGCTTTCTGGTGACGATGCACTTACATTGCCACACATAGCAATTGGAGGAGATGGTGTAATTTCTGTGGTTGGAAATGCTTTCCCAAAAAGATTTTCACAAATGGTTCATAATGGTTTAGAAGGAAATTTAGTAGAAGCTCGAAAAGACCACTACGAACTTTTGGAAATGATTCAAACGTTATTTGCTGATGGAAATCCCGGTGGTATCAAAAAAGTATTGAGTGTTTTGGGGATTTGTATGGAAAACCTCAGGCTTCCGCTAGTTCCTGTGAATAAAACAGTTGGCGACAAGTTAGAAGCTTTGACCAAAATGTTAGAGTAGTTTGAAATATTTTTTCATTTTCTTTTTAAAATTTATATTTACGGCATAATAGTTGTTAATTTTTTGTTAACACTAAAATTTATAGTTATGAAAAAATTACTCACCATCATCGCAATTGCTTCTTTGTTTGTATCGTGTATCAAAACAAAAGGAGACATCTCAATGACTTATGACAAAGCACAAGCTATCTATGGAGATTTAGACTCATTAAGATCATTGCCATTTTTAATTCAAAAACAACCTTTAGAAAATCCTAAAAGTTTCTTTATTAGTAGAGATTATATTTTAGTAGGTGAACGTAATAAAGGAATTCATATCTATGATAATATTGATATGCAAAATCCTCAAAGAATGTCGTTTATTCAAATTCCTCATAACAGAGAGTTCTATGTAAAAGATAATTTTTTGTATGCTGAAACATTATATGATTTTATTAAAATAGACATTACAGACGTTTACAACCCAGTTTTAGTGAGTAGAGCTGAAAATGTTTTTTGGGAAACACAATATAATGACAAAGGTCAAGCATTAATTGGTTTTCATTTTGATAGAGTTACAGAATCATTTGAAATCAATAGCCCGGAAGCGAAAGCGATTAAAAAAGAAGGGAAGTTATTCTTAGATTACAAAAAGAATGTAATACCTGAGTCGTTGATTCCAACTTCATTCACTGGAGTGTATGCAACTGGAAAAGGAACTTTAAATAGAATTTCAGTTGATTATGATCATATCTATGTAATTTCAGACAAAAAATTACATGTAATACAAGATGGTAATGTAATTACTAAAGTAAATGAAAAGAACATAAGTGCAGGTTCAGAAACAATATATACTGCAAACAATAGAATCTATATTGGTTCTACGACAGATATGGCAATTTTAAATGCTAATAATCCAAGCAATCCAACAAGAATTTCTTCTTTGGAACATACAGAGTCTTGTGATCCAGTACTTCCTTATGGAAATGTTGCTTACTATACCTTGAGATCTGTTGCTAACGAAGGCTGTAACGATATTGGGGAAAATACTTTAAATGTAGTTGATTTATCTAATGAGCATGAGCCAACAGTTTTGGAATCTATAGAATTGGATAGTCCTTACGGAATGACTATGGTAATGAACTACCTTTTAGTTGGACAAGGAGCAAATGGATTAACAATATTCAATGCAGTAAATCCATCACAAATAGTTGAAGTGATGCATGTAAACAATGTAGAAGCATTTGATGTAATGTTACACCCATTACATTCTAACATTATAATTGTATCTAACAGTACAGGTTTACAACAATTTCAAGTAAATTGGAACACACTTCAATTTACTCCACTTGGACAGATAGTTTATAACTAATAAAAAAGAACTAAAACCATGAAAAAAAGCATTTACATATCGAGTTGCCTTTTGCTGCTACTTTGTGTAAATGCTTTTGGTTTTAATACTTCTCATCTATCATTAAAAGAAGATAATCCCTTCAAAGCTAAATATGATAAAGTTTTTAATCATACGCTTTATTTAGGTGGTGGTTTTAGAACAGGAATGTGGGACTATAATTTTTCAGTTCAATTTTTACAAAGATTTTCAATAGGAGCAGGGATTTCTGCTCTTAGACAAAGACGTCCAATTTTTTCTGCATCAGACAAACATATGCTAAAAATCAGGACTTTTCCAATGTACACTTACGCCAATGTTTACTTGTTTAGAAAGGAAGAAACTTCATGGTATCTTTTTGGTAAATACGGAATAGCAATGGGCAAAGATAAAATGTATTGGGTGTCAAATTTGGATGGTGAAGATTTTAGAACTGAGGCAGATAATAGTAATTATTACGATTACATTGAAGGTGGACTTGGTGTAAAATATTACAACGGAAATAGATATATCCATTTTGAATTGGGGCAATTCTATACCACAGCTAGAGGAATTTTGTATTCAACTTTCAATTCTGAAATAACCTACGATGTACAATTTTACAACCTAATGTTTAGGTTTGGAGTTACCTTAAACAAGTTTTAACTATCTGCAATCTTTAGCTAATTTGATAATTTCTGTAACTGAAACGCTTTTGGCATCTTCGTAGTTTTTGTATTGTTCGGCTACTTTATCTACAGCACAGTCGCAAAACTTACTAGCATTGGCTTCTCCCACTAATTTAGAAGATTTAGATTCGCAATTTTTAACAAATTCTTTAACCTGTTTCTTTGTCCAATATTTTACAGCGGTTTTGGCTAAAGCTTTACATGAATCTAAAGATATCAATGCTAATAAGGTAAAAGCAATGATTAAAGTGTTTTTTTTGATTTTCATAGTTTAAATTTACATTGTCATTTTTTTTACCTTATTCATCATTTGCACTCCGTGCACTAAAGAAGCGCCACCTCTAATGGCCGCTGCAACGTGAACAGCTTCCATCATTTCAGCTTCTGAACAACCTTTTTTCAAAGTATCTCCTGTATAAGCATCGATGCAATAAGGACATTGTACAGCATGTGAAACTGCCAAAGCAATCAGCGCTTTTTCTCTAGCAGTGAGCGCTCCTTCTTTGAAAACTTCTCCGTAATAGTCGAAAAACTTATCTGCTAACGGTTTTTGGAATTCTTCAATATTTCCAAATTTTTTGAGGTCTTTTGGATCGTAATATGTACTCATTATTTTATTTTTTAGTTGTTGATTAGCAATTAGTTGTTAGCGGTTAGCGTTTAGTTGTTAGATTAGTAGAATTTATTATTAAGTAAATTAGGTTATAGATTCAAGACTAATAGACTTTTTAGGTTATTTGGTTGATTTGTTCTTATTTTTCCTCTTTCCATCAAACATTATGTAATCTTTATTTAACAGCAAAGGTTCACAAAGTTTTTTTATCTAATATCATTTTCAAATTTAGTTTTTAGCGTATATACATCTCCAAAAGCAAAGACGCTTTGGTCTTCATCTATGAGTCGAAGTGACAAAAACATAATCAAATTAACCATTAACAATTAACCATTAACAATTACCTAATTAATCCATTATCTAATTATCTCATTTTTCCTATTTCCTGTTTCAGATTTCCTATTTCCTATTTCAGATTTCCTATTTCAGATTTCCTATTTCAGATTTCCTATTTCAGATTTCCTCTTTCAATTTTCAAAGTTAACAAAAGTCTTTAACATTTAGTTGTAGCGAAATATTTCCCATATATTCATTTACTTCTAGATTTGCGATGAGGTCGATTGGTTTTTCTGATTTTAAAATGTCAATTTTATGTCCTAACTTTCCTATTTCAGATTTCCCCTATTCCTATTTCAAGATTTCCTATTTCAGATTTCTATTTCAGATTTTATAGTCGTTTGGGGTAAGAAAACTTGACAAAATATTAATTAGAATATTCAAAGTCTTTAACATTTAGTTGAAGTGAAATATTACCCATGTATTCATTTACTTCGAGATTTGCAACGAGGTCGACAGGTTTTTCTGATTTTAAAAGGTCAATTTTGTGTCCTAGTTTAAATCCTATTCCATTTATAGTCATATGTGTTGCTGGACATTTTAATGAGAATTTTAGATGGTTTTCTCCAACAATTCTAGAATACCCGGTATCTAAAAGTCCGTTAATTCTAAAAATTGGACGCATGTTTTTGGGGCCAAAAGGACCAAATTGTTCGCAAATACGATATATCTTCGGCAAAGGATTGTTGGGTAAGTCTGGAATTAACTCTTCTGTTGAAATTGTAGCATCCACCATTATTTTGGGTTGCAATTGCTCTTTTGTAATGGTTTCTTTAACAATCGATTCAAATTTATCTCTAAAAGGGATTAAATTTTCAATCTTAAGACTCAAACCAGCAGCATATTTGTGTCCTCCAAACTTTGTAAGCAAATCTGAGCATTTTTCCAAAGCTTCGTGAACGTCAAATCCTTTCACAGAACGAGCCGACCCTGTTGCTTCGTCACCAGAAATAGCCAGAACTATTGTAGGTTTGTAGTAATTTTCAATAATTCTAGACGCTACAATTCCTACCACGCCTTTGTGCCAAGATGCGTTCCAAACCACAGTAGAATTCGAATCTACATAGAAATCATCATTTTGTATAATTTGTAGCGCATCAGAAGTGATGTCTTTGTCCAAATCTTTTCTTTCGTTATTGAAATTGTTGATTTTATTGCACCATTCTTGTGCTTCTAATTCATCCTCTACCAAAAGCATTTCCACGGCTGCATTGGCATGACTTATTCTTCCAGCAGCATTCACTCTAGGCGCAATGATAAATACTAAATCAGAAATTGTAATGCTTGATTTTTTATTGTTGGTTTCCAGAAGTTTTTTGATTCCCAATCTTGCATTTTCATTGATTTGTTGAAGCCCAAAATACGCCAAAACTCTATTTTCATCAACAATAGGAACGATATCAGCACCAATGGCAAGTGTCACTAAATCTAAATATTCTAAAATATCTTCCGTTTTCCAACCTTGATGAATGGCAAAACCTTGAATCAATTTAAACCCAATTCCGCAGCCACACAATTCTTTGAAAGGGTAGGGGCAAGTTTCTTTTTTGGGGTTCAAAATTGCAAAAGCATTGGGAAGTGCTGCTCCAGGTGTATGGTGGTCGCAAACGATGACATCTATTTGATATTGATTTGCCAAAGCAATTTTTTCTATGGCTTTTGTCCCACAATCCAAAGCGATGATCAGTTTTACGTTTTCAGATTTCGCTTTTTCAATTCCAGCTTCCGAAATGCCATAGCCTTCATCATATCTATCGGGTTGGTAAAAAATATAATTGGATGTGAGTTTTCTCAAAAACAAAACCATCAAAGCTACAGATGAGGAGCCATCCACATCGTAATCTCCATAGACCATGATTTTTTCATCTTTTGACAAAGCGTCCGATAATCTGTTGACCGCTTTTTCCATATCTTCCATCAAAAAAGGGTCGTGCAATTGACTGAGGTCGGGTCTGAAAAATGCTTTTGCGGATTCAAAGTCTTTAATGCCTCTGTCAACAAGGAGTTTTGAAACAACTTTAGAAACTTGAAGCGATTCAGCTAGTTTTTCGATAGTTTCGTTATCTTCTGCTGGTGTTTCTTGCCAAATATATTTCATGTTTGTTTGAACGTTTTTATGATTGGAGGGTAATTATTATAGTTTTCTGTTATTGCAAACTTACACATTTTTTACTTTTTGTAAATAGAAAAATAGGCATTGGTTATCTTTTTTTATGAGAATTTTCTGCTGTATTAATTTAAAAGTTACTAATTTTATGATTATGAAGTTATATTTAATAATTGGACTCTTTTTTAAAGTCATTTTTGCATGCGCAATATGATAATACTTCATTGTATTTTGGTCTGAATAATCTCAATGAAATAGAAAAATTCAAAGGTTTTGAAAAAGAACATAGAGGATTTTATGACTTGGAAAAAGTACGTTACAAGCAAATGATAGTAACTAAAGATAGCATTGCTGTTCGCTCGGGGTTTGAAATCGTCATTTCAAAAGAAGAAGCCATTACCAAAGGTTTTACTTTTAAAGATGACAAAATGTATGGCGTGGCTCCTTTGAATGGTGTTTTTTACAAAGAACACAACGATACCATTTTTGCTTTGTATTATCAGTATGATAGTTATTTCAAAAGTGATAAAAACAACTTTGTAATACCTGCTAAAAAAGGTGGTTATTTTATTTTTATGAAAGAAAGTAATGATTATTATGCAGTGGAGTTTGTTGATATCAAAGATGGTAATTTATCTATTTATTCCATAGATCATACTTTGGTGATGGACAAAATTTTGAAGTTGAAAGAAATTGAAAACAAAAAAGTAAATGAAGTTCCCACTTATGTTGTGCATCCAAAAGAAAAGGAAATGGAGAAACTGCTCAAAAATGAATGTTTCAACGACAAAAGAGAATATCAATTTCATGAAAAATTATGAGTGAAGAAATCGAAGCCATAAAAGATGCCATTCAGTTGAACAAAGAAAGTTTGTTGGAACAAATCCTTTCTTACCTAGAAATTGATGAAATTTCTGAGGAAAAGTTTCAAGATTTACTTATGATTATCGAAAAAGAAGATACTTTGCGATTCAAGTATATGAAAGCACTAGAAAGTCAGGAAGTTATTGAGTCGGTTTTGAAAGATAAATTAATTTAATGTTGATATGAGATTTCAGAGGTTGAGTAAAGAAGCTTTGCAAAAGTTGGAAAAAGAATTCATACAGTTTTTAGCAGTAAATGGCATTGAAGCCAAAGATTGGGAAAATTTCAAAAAGACCAATCCAGATTTCTGTGAGCAAAAGATAGACGAATTTTCAGATGTGATTATGGGAAGTATGTTACAGAAAGCTAAGTATGCAGAGTTTTGCGAACCACAATTATGGATGCTTTTCAAGCTTGAAGAAGAATGCATTTCTTTAATTCATTTACAAACTTATGAACCCTCAATTGATTTTACCAAAACACCTCTTTCAGAAATTCCTATTTCTGCACTGGATGTAAGAAAAACTTCCAAACCTTACCAAAAAGAAAAAGAAGACGAACTTTTCGAAATGATGCAAAAAGGCTGTTATATTACTGAAGGTGAAGTATACCAGAAGTTTGAGTTACTGGTAAATTCATAATTCGATATATTTTATACTCAAGGTTTATTTTACTAAAATATACTTTTGATTATACAAAACTCCCCAACTTCTCTTCCAAAACCTTAATTTTATTCAAAGCATCTTCTTGTTTGCGTTTTTCGTTGGCTACTACTTGTTCTGGAGCACCTGCCATAAATTTCTGATTGTTGAGTTTTCCTTCTACACTTTTCAAAAATCCTTTGGTGTATTGCAATTCTTCTTTCAATTTTGCAATTTCAGCTTCTACATCTATATCTTCAGAGAATGGAATGAAAAATTCATTGGATTTCACGATAAACGAAAAAGCATTATCTACTTTGTTTTCAATATATTCGAAAGAGGCGATGTTGCCAATTTTTTGAATGATTGCATCAAAAGAAGCATCTGTATTTTGATTTTTCTTGATTCTTAAATCTATTTCTACTTTGTTGGCAATGTTTTTCTCTTTTCTGATATTTCTGATGTTGGTAATTACTTCTTCAGCGATTTCAAATCCTTTGGTAATTGTTTCATCCACTTTTTTCGCTTCTGGCCATTGGGCAACAATTACACAATCTTTATCTGGTCTTTCTTTGATCAAATGCCACAATTCTTCTGCGATAAAAGGTGTAAAAGGATGAATGATTCTCAATAAAGTTTCGAACAACTCTAATGTCTTTTGGTAAGTAGTGCTGTCAATCGGTTGTCCATAAGCGGGTTTTGCGATTTCCAAATACCAAGAACAGAAATCATCCCAAATCAATTTGTAGGTGGACATCAACGCTTCCGAAATTCTAAATTGGTCATAACTCGAATTGATTTCCACCAATCTAGCATTCATTTGATTTTCAAACCACTCAATTCCTTTTTTGGCGTATTCTGGTTGTTCAAAATCTTTCACTTCCCAAGATTTAACCAATCTGAAAGCATTCCAAATTTTGTTGGTAAAGTTTCTCCCTTGCTCACATTGCGCACTGTCGAATGGTAAGTCGTTTCCAGCAGGACTGCTCAACAACATTCCTACACGAACACCATCGGCACCATATTTTTCTATCAAACTTATTGGGTCAGGACTGTTTCCTAGAGATTTGGACATTTTTCTACCCAACTTATCTCTAACAATTCCTGTGTAATATACGTTTTTGAAAGGCAATTCACCTTTGTATTCGTAACCTGCCATTATCATTCTGGCTACCCAGAAAAACATAATTTCTGGAGCAGTCACCAAGTCGTTGGTAGGGTAGTAGTAATCTATTTCCTTTCCATCATTGTCTTTGTCGAATCCTCCAAAAACAGCGATAGGCCACAACCATGACGAAAACCAAGTGTCCATTACATCTTCGTCTTGTTTCAAATCATGAACGGTCATTTTTGTGTTGCCAGTAATCGCTTTTGCTTTTTCCAAAGCCTCTACAATAGAATTTGCAACTACATAATCGTTCATTCCTTTTCCGTAGAAGTAAGCAGGAATTTGATGTCCCCACCACAATTGTCTAGAAACGCACCAATCTTTGATGTTTTCCATCCAATGTTTGTAAGAATTTTTGAATTTTGGCGGATGGAATGCAATATTGTCGTTCATCACATTGTCCAAAGCAGGTTTTGCCAAATCTTCCATTTTACAAAACCATTGTAAAGACAATTTAGGCTCAATCACTGCATCAGTTCTTTCTGAGAATCCAATTTTATTGATATGGTCTTCGGTTTTGATAAGGTAGCCTTGTGCTTCCAAATCCTTTGCGATATTTTTTCTTACATCAAATCTGTCATTATTTTCATAAACGCCACCGTTTTCATTCAGTGTTCCGTTATTGTTGAAAATATCAATACTATCTAAATTGTGCTTGATGCCTATTTCATAATCGTTGGGATCGTGAGCAGGTGTAATTTTCAAACAACCTGTTCCAAATTCTGGATCAACATATTCATCTGTGATGATAGGAATAACTCTGTTGGCAATAGGAACGATGGCATTTTTACCAACCAAGTGTTTGTATCTTTCATCGTTAGGGTTGATACAAATTGCAGTATCTCCCAAAATAGTTTCTGGACGTGTGGTAGCAATCGTTACCCACTCATCTTCTGCATCTTGAATTTTGTATCTAACGTAATATAATTTAGAGTTAACCTCTTTGTAGTTTACTTCTTCATCGCTCAAAGCGGTGAGTGCTTGTGGATCCCAATTCACCATTCGCACACCACGATAAATCATTCCTTTTTCAAACAAATCAACAAATACTTGGATTACGGCTTTATAATACCCTTCGTCCATGGTAAAATGCGTACGATTCCAATCGCAAGATGCACCTAGTTTTTTTAACTGATCTAAGATAATTCCACCGTGTTTGTGCGTCCATTCCCAGCAATGTTCCAAAAATTCATCACGCGACAAATTTGATTTTTCAATACCTTCGGCTTTAAGTTTGTTTACTACTTTTGCTTCGGTAGCAATGGAAGCGTGGTCTGTACCAGGAACCCAACAAGCGTTTTTTCCCAACATACGTGCTCTTCTCACCAAAACATCCTGAATCGTGTTGTTGAGCATGTGCCCCATGTGCAATACTCCCGTTACGTTTGGTGGCGGGATTACGATGGTATAGGCTTCTCTTTCATCAGGTTGAGAATTAAAAAAACCATTTTTCATCCAGTAGTCATACCACTTGCTCTCTGTCTTGTCTGATTCGTATATTTTAGGAATTTCCATTGTTTTGTTTGATTTGAGGTTACAAAATTAGAAAACTCCATCAATATATTGCCTTTAGGAAGATGTTTTTTGTGGGGAAATTGAAATAATTGGGATAAAATAAAATTTCTTAGCGAATTGAGAATTTTGTTCTAAATTTTAAATCTTTTCAAATTTTCATAAATCCAATGCAACGCAGATGATGCAGATTTTTATGATTTAAGCGGATTTTAATTTAGGAGTTTTAAATTCAATAAGATTAAACTGAGAAAGGGGGAGTTGGTTTTGGAGATAATAACGTTATAATTTATACTAAATTAATTAGTGAATAACTGCTTTATCAGAAATATCAGTAATTCTCATTTTTCCATCAGGTGCTCGCATTTTCAAAGCGTTACAATTTGTAACGGTTTCATTTCCCTCGTCATTCAACCTTTTTTTTGTTTTAGAACTTACTTCTCATTTCCCATAGCACGTAGATGACGCAGATTTTTTTATTGTATTTTAATCTAATATGAAATTATACAACATAGTTCTTAATATGAGTATATCTGAAAATTTTAAGAATAAAAAAACCGATTTAAAATGTTTAAACCGGTTTTAAAAAAAAGTATATAATTTAAAGAGAAAATTAGATTTTTCTCATTCTTAAACTTACTGGAGTTACTTCTAAGTATTCGTCTTCTGCGATGTATTCCATTGCTTCTTCTAAAGAGAAAACTGTTTTAGGAGCAATTTTCATCGCTTCATCAGAACCAGATTTTCTCATATTGGTCAATTGTTTTCCTTTTACAAGATTTACTTCCAAATCATTGTCTCTTGAATGTTCTCCAACTACTTGTCCTTTGTAGATAACATCTTGTGGTCCAACAAAAAATTTACCTCTATCTTGCAATCTATTGATAGCAAATGCAGTTGCAGGCCCCATTTCTGTAGAAATTAAAGAACCTTTCATTCTTCCTGGAATTTCTCCTTTGTAAGGTGCAAATTCTTTGAAAACGTGTGTCATAATTCCTTGTCCAGCAGTTGCAGTAAGAATATTGTTTCTCAAACCAATCAAACCTCTAGAAGGAATTTCGAACTCTAAATGTTGCAAATCACCTTTGGGTTCCATTACTAATAAATCTCCTTTTCTTTGCGTCACCAATTCAATCGCTTTTCCTGAAAAATCTTCTGGAACATCAATTACCAATAATTCTATTGGTTCACATTTTACGCCATCAATTTCTTTTTCGATTACTTGTGGTTTTCCAACTTGAAGTTCATAACCTTCTCTTCTCATGGTTTCAATCAAAACTGACAAGTGAAGAATACCTCTACCAAAAACGTTGAATTTATCCTCACTTCCTGTATCTTCAACTCTCAAAGCAAGGTTTTTCTCAGTTTCTTTGTACAATCTATCTCTCAAGTGACGTGAAGTAACGAATTTTCCTTCTTTTCCAAAAAATGGAGAGTTATTGATAGTAAACAACATACTCATAGTAGGTTCATCTACTTTAATTCTTGTCAAAGCTTCTGGCGCTTCCAAATCTGTAATGGTATCTCCAATCTCAAAATCTTCGATTCCTACTACAGCACAAATATCACCACTTCTCACTTTATCTACTTTTTCTTTTCCAAGACCGATAAATACGTGAAGTTCTTTGATTCTTATTTTTTTGTTACCATCTGCTTTACAAAGCATATAGTCTTTGTTGATTTCTAAGTCTCCTCTCAAAAGTCTTCCAATTGCAATTCTTCCTGTAAATGCAGAAAAATCTAGAGAAGTAATTTGCATTTGAGGTGTTCCTTCATTGTAAGGTGCTTCAGGAATATTTTCCAATACAGCATCCAAAAGAGGAAACATATCTTCTGTTGGTTTTTTCCAATCAGTACTCATCCAACCGTTTTTGGCAGACCCAAAAATTGTTACGAAATCTAATTGTTCTTCATTGGCTCCAACGTTAAACATCAAGTCAAAAACATTATCTTGCGCCAATTCTGGTGTACAGTTGTCTTTATCTACTTTGTTAACCACAACGATTGGTTTTAATCCCAATTCAATTGCTTTGGTCAATACAAATCTTGTTTGTGGCATTGGTCCTTCAAAAGCATCTACTAAAAGTAAAACACCATCAGCCATTTTGAGTACTCTTTCTACTTCTCCTCCAAAGTCAGCGTGGCCTGGAGTGTCGATGATGTTGATTTTTACTCCTTTATAGTTTACGGAAACGTTTTTAGAAAGAATTGTAATTCCTCTTTCTCTTTCCAAATCGTTGTTGTCTAATATTAATTCTACGGATTCTTTTCTTGTGTCTAAAGTTTGGCAAGCGTAAATGATTTTGTCAACCAAGGTAGTTTTACCATGATCAACGTGTGCGATAATCGCAATGTTTCTAATAGATGACATAAAATGTTTTAAAATTTAGCGTGCAAAGGTAGAAAGTTTAATGGATTAACATTATTTCTTTGTTTAAAAGTTAGATTTATTTACATAATATTAATCTAACCATATAAATAGCAAAAATATTAAAGTGAAAATTTTATTTGAAAATTAATTCCTTGATTGAATAAAAATTGTAAATGACGCTTACCAATCATAAAGATAAAATACGAAAGGACTTCTTTAAGGAAAAAATATTTATGTTAGAACCATTTCTTTTATATGCTTTTGGTTTTTATTTATTAATTTTGCTACATATCTCAAATTTATGGTAAAAACGTTTTTTTCCAATGTTTATAAGGAAAGTAGCAGAATAACAAGAATCGTTTACACGAGGCATCTTAAAGATTTTGTTTTGATATCAATAGGTGTTACAATGGCTACCATTGGATTGAAAGAATTTCTTTTACCTAACCAATTTTTAGATGGAGGCGCAATGGGTGTTTCGCTTTTGCTCAATAAAATGTTTGGACATATAGATTTGTCCATTTTTATTATTCTTGTAAATCTTCCATTTATCATAATTGGAGCTAGGCAAGTCTCTTATGGTTTTGCGATTAAAAGTACACTAGCCATTATTGCTTTATCTCTTTTAGTTCATTTTATTCATTTTCCTGCCATTACAGAGGATAAATTATTGATTTCTGTGTTTGGAGGATTTTTCTTAGGTGCTGGTATAGGATTTTCTATAAGAGGTGGGGCTGTCATAGATGGAACTGAGGTTTTGGCGCTTTATGTAAATCGAAAAACAAGTTTGACTGTTGGTGATTTTATTTCAGTTTTTAATATCATTCTTTTTTCTCTTGCTGCTTTTTTAGTAAGTGTAGAAACAGCAATGTATTCCATGTTGACCTACTTTGCAGCGTCCAAAACAGTAGATTTTATTATCAATGGAATCGAAGAATATATTGGTGTTACCATCATTTCCAGAAAAGCATCTGATGTAAAACAAGCCATAACCGAAAATTTAGGTAGGGGAGTTACTGTGTATAAAGCAGAAAGTGGATACGGTAAAACAGGATTGAATTATGATGAAAATAAAATTTTGTTTTGCGTTGTGACGCGTTTAGAAGTAACCAAACTACTTTTGGAAATAGACAAAATAGACGAAGATGCTTTTGTGGTTCAACATGCCATCAGAGATACCAAAGGAGGGATGATTAAGAAAAGACCTTTGCATTAATTAATTTGAAAATTTGAAAATTTGATAATTTGATGATTTGATAATTGGTTAATTTGATGATTTGAAAATTTGATAATTTGATAATTGGTTAATTTTCCTTACTTAAAAACATTTGTCACATCGACTGAAATGGAGATGTCTAGCGACAGAATTTGTATTGATAATTTGATAATTTTCCTTACTAAAAAACATTTGTCACATCGTCTGAAATGGAGATGTCTAGCGACAGAATTTGTATAGTTAACTCTTGATAAATTTCATTACTTAAAAACCATCACACATCAACCATCAACCATCACACATCAACCATTTCTTTACATCCCCCATATTACTCTAAATAATGCGTTGTGATGAAGCCCGCTGAAAGCAAAAGGAGGGTCTAAGAATCTATCTACAGTTACTTTCGAATACATAAGATTGTAGTTGATTTCTACAGAAATATGATCCATCAAAGGATATGAAATTCCAAATCCTGACCCCAATCCGAAGCCACTTCCTCCTGGAGGTTGAACGTTATTGTTAGAAATTACATTCCCTCCACTTTGTAAAATGTTCTGGCTATTGTGCAAAATAGGAATTTGCTCAATTTGATTGTTTTTTTCTAAAACGAAATAATTTTCTTTCAATTTTACAGTGTTGAAATTTCCGAAAAGTGGCACGTAACCTTTTAAACCGTTATTTTCAAAGACTTCAAACTTAAAACCTAAGTTCATATTCAATCTTTCTTCTTTTCCAAAGACAGGAATTTGTCTGAATCTATCAGCATCTATGTTGCTAGTATTGGCAGAGGGGGTCACTTCAACTACAAAAACATTTTGGGTTCTCAATTGAGCCACATTTGCTTCAATGAATAAACTTACGCCATCATTTAGAAATATACCTGCAATTCCTCCAATTTCTATCGAAGGTAAATACCTCATTCTGTTAGGTAAATCTACTAAATCTGTTTGGTCTATATTATAAGTTAGCCCATCAAAGAATTCATTTAATTTTTGCTGATTTAAAGGGTTGTTAAAATACCATTCAACTCCAAGTGTTTGAGGAGAAAAACCACTATATTTCATAGAAGTATTTTTATTGGCAAAATGGCCACCTATATTAACTCCTGCAAAAAATTTTTGATTTTCTTGAGCTGTAAGTTTTATAAAGTTTATAATAATAAAAAGTGAAATGAAAAAGTATCTCATTTATATTGGTTTTTAGTAGTTTAGTAAATCATTGATTTGATTTTCAAATCTTTTGTTGGGCAAAAAGTTAATCTCTAACTCCGCATTAAAAGGAACGGGAGTATCTAAACTTGCACATCTTACAACTGGAGCGTCCAAATATTCAAAACACTCTTGAGAAATCAAAGCTGAAATTTCGCCACCGATACCGCCAGTCAAACAATCTTCATGAAGAATGATTGCTCTACCTGTTTTCTTTACAGAATTATAAATCGCTTCAGTGTCCAAAGGTTGCAAAGTTCTTAAATCAATCAAATCTGCTTTTACTTCTGGGTGTGATGCTAAATAGGATTTTGCCCAATGAACCCCCATTCCGTAGGTAATAATAGAAACTTGATCTCCTTCAGTCACAAGATTTGCTTTTCCAATTTCTATCGTAAAGTAATCTGTATTTACTTCTTCAGAAATGCTTCTATACATGGCTTTGTGCTCGAAAAACATTACAGGATTTGGATCTTCAATAGCAGCCAATAAAAGACCTTTTGCTTCACTTGGAGAAGAAGGATATACAATTTTCAAACCTGGTGTGTGAAAAAACCAAGCTTCGTTACTTTGTGAGTGAAAAGGTCCTGCCGCAACTCCCGCTCCAGTTGGCATTCTCACTACAACATCAGCATTTTGATTCCATCTGTAATGAAGTTTCGCAAGATTATTTACAATTTGATTAAAACCGCAAGTCACAAAATCTGCAAACTGCATTTCTACCAATCCTTTTTTACCTTTTAATGAAAGTCCTAATGCAGCTCCAACAATAGCGGATTCACAAATGGGTGTATTTCTTACTCTAGCTTTTCCAAATTCTTCTACAAAACCTTCTGTTACTTTAAATACACCACCATATTCAGCAATGTCTTGCCCCATAATGACAAGGTTTTCGTGCGTTCTCATTGCGTGTTGCAAACCATCTCTTACAGCATCAATCAATCTCATTTCTGCTTTTTCATCACTTTTTGGTGGTGTAGCTTTGCTTTCGAAAGGCATAAAAAGATCTTCATATTCTTTTTCTGTATTTACTTCAATTGCAGGAGCATCGTAAGCAATTTCAAGTTCATCAGAAATTAATTTTTTGATTTCTGTTTCAATTCTCAATTGTTCGCTTTCGGAAATAATTCCTTCTTGTAAAAGGTAATTTTCGTAATTTGCCACTGGGTCTTTGATAGCCCATTTGTCTTGCAATCCTTCTGGATAGTATTTAGTTCCCGAAGCTTCTTCGTGTCCTCTCATTCTGAAAGTAATACATTCCAATAAGAAAGGTCTAGGTTTTTTTGCTTGAGAATTTTTAATTTTTTTAATGGTGTTATAAACTTCCAAAATATTGTTTCCATCCACTTGAATGGCTTCCATTCCATATCCGATACCTTTGTCGATAAATTGTTTACAATTAAACTGCTCAGAAGAAGGTGTGGACAATCCCCATTGATTGTTTTCTACGGTGAAAATTACGGGCAAATTCCAAACAGAAGCAACATTCAACGCTTCGTGAAAATCTCCTTCGCTGGCACCACCATCTCCAGTAAAAACCAAAGTTGATTTTTTGTTTTCATCGATTAAATCTGCCAATGCAATTCCATCTGCAATTCCCAATTGAGGACCAAGATGTGAAATCATTCCCACAATTTTATACTCCATAGTTCCAAAATGAAAAGAGCGGTCTCTACCTTTGGTAAATCCTAATTCTTTTCCTTGAAATTGAGCAAATAATCTTCTGAGTGGAATGTCTCTTGAAGTAAAAACACCTAAATTTCTGTGCATCGGCAAAATAAATTCATCAGCATCCATTGCCATAGCACTTCCTACAGAAATTCCTTCTTGACCAAACCCAGAAAACCATTTTGAAATTTTTCCTTGTCTCAATAAAATGAGCATTTTTTCCTCAATCAAACGAGGAAGTTTTATTTTGTAGTAAATCGCTTTAAGTTCCTCATCGCTTAGCAATTGTCTGTCAAATTTTATTTGAGATTTTTCAAGTGTATTCATTGGCTTTTTGTAATGTAATTCAAAATTACATATTTTTTTAATTAAATATATTTAAGTATGAACTTAACAGGTTAAATGTTGAAAAAATTAATTAACTTATAAAAATTGATTCTTATTTAAAATACTGATATTCAAAAGAAATTTTAAAATTGGGTTCATCCAATTTGTCGTAATTGATGACTTCTTTCAATAATCCTTTTTCGTTGTAAGAAGATACTTTTCTTTTGAGTTGTTTGTCATTTTTGTCAATCACTAGCAGTTCAATTTCTTGATTTTGTTCATTGTATTTGATTTTATCTTTACCTACAAAACCTTTTCCTCCTTCGTAAATTTCAAAACCAATTTGATTGCCATTACTATCAAAAGATGACATACTTTGTCTTATGATTTGTCCAATCCCATCGTAAATAATGCTTTTGATTTCATCACCTTTATCATTGTATTCGTATTGATAGGTAACAATGAGGCTGTCGTTTTTATCGTATTTTTCTACTAAACGGGCGTTTCCATTTTTGTCGTAATTTTTCAAAAAGTTTTTCTCAGCCACTTGACCTAAAGAATTGTAGATGGTTTGTACAGAATTGTTTCCATCTTGATCATAAACAAAAGATGTTTTTTTAAGTAAATCACCATTTTCTTTAGATTCTTTATTGGTAATCAATTTGCCATTTTCGTTGTATTCATATTGTGTTACAATTCTGGGGTTACCTAACTCATCAAACTCTACGATTTTAGTCATCTTGTCATCTTCATAAGTCATTTTCTGACTGTATATGACTTCATTTCCTTTAACCAGCCTAAAAGTTAAGACTTGATCATTTTCATCATAAGTTTTTTCGATTTTTTGTTGTGTATTTCCAGCACTATCTTTAATCATCGAAAGCAGAAGGTTTCCATTTACATCATATTCATTGGATAGCATTGCAATAACTTTATTGTCGTTGTAAATCAATGAATCTAGTATCTTACCGTTTTCGTTGTATTTAACGCTGTAAAGAATGCTGCCTTCGCCATCTGGTTCGCCAAATTTATATGCAAAACCTTTTGCAGTAAGTTGTGCTATTTTATTTTTGGCAATGTATTGAGCATAAGTTGAATCTTCTTTTAATTTTTCTTCAGTTTTTGTTTTGTTTGTTTCATTTGTATTTGAAGTAGTTTCTTCTGAGTTACAAGATGCCAAAAAAAAGATAGAAATAAGAAGATATAAAATGATATTTTTCATAGAATGAATTAATAATTTGTAAATACAAAAGTAAAATAAAAGAAAAACCACCCACGATTTAGTAGATGGTTTTAAATATAAAAATATGTTTAAAATAATAGAAAATTAAACTACTTCTTGCAGTTATTATCAAGTTCGTTTTCAACTTTTGTCTCTTCAATTTCAACAGTTTCAGTTTCTTCAACTGCTTCAATTTTCTTAGGTTTTTCTTTTGGAGATGATATAGTTTTAGAAAAATCAAATTTACTTGGACCTCCTGCAGCATACACTTCATTTAATCTTTTCATCACTGCTTTTTGACTTTTAGGTGATTTATAAGTAGCCGCAATTTTTCTTGCCAATCTTATTCTTGATGGGTCGTACTTTTTGAAGAAAGTTCTTACTTGTTCGTAAAATGTCATGTTCTAAATTTTAATATTACACTTCGAAGATAATTTTTATTTTGAATATTACGAAATTTTATTCAAAAACTTTTTAGTATAAGTTGTATTGTGACTTTAATTTGAAACTTTGGATATATAAATGGAAAATCTATTTACCTTTTTCTCTTTGAACGAAATATATCCCCAGACCAATAGAGAAAAGTCCGTATGCACCTAGCACATATAATATGGCATCGGTTTCTTCTTTAGATGAAAAAATAGCGTAAAAAGCATAGGCTGCGCATAATACACCAATTAAAATTCTTATTATTCCTTTATTCATTGCTGGTTAGATTTAGGACAAAATTATCATTTATTTGTTAGATATAAACGAATTTATTGTACAAATCCCACTACAATTAAAATAGCACCAATTACCATACAGGCAATTGATGCATATAATGTGTTTTTAGATTTTGATTCTAGGTTTGAAAGCACCTTTTCTTCAGAGTGAATAGAAACTACAAAAGGATTTTCTTTGTTTTGAGGTTTTGTAATTGTTGGAGTTCCATTTCTATCATGGAATTCACCAACAATAAATAATTCAGTACCAACAGAAATACTACTTTCATTTTCGGTATATCCAAGCGATTTTCTCTCTCTAGACATTACAGGATTGAATGTAGCAAAATCAAAAGTTACCATAGAATTTGAAGGAACGTATCTATTAATTACTTTTTTAATAGTCAAATCTGCTCCTTCGATATCTATTAAAACTTTTTCGGAGTTGTCATCGACTAAGAACTTACCACCTTCTTTGGTGTTGCCAAGATTCTCAGAAGTTTTACCCACTTGAAAGATGTTTTATTGTTGTTATCTTTTACCTCAACTAATTTTTCAAATTCATGAGTTACAGGCTTCGTAATAAACGCAAGGTGTTTTACTGAAAACCCCATTTATAGGATTGTCAGAAAAAGCTTTAGCTTTTACTTTTACCATTTGTGAAAAATGACCTGTTCCTAAATCTTTGGATATTCCAAGACAAGTATCCAAAACACTTTTGATGTCTGTTAAATCAAAATATTTAAGATTCATCAACTTATCATCTAGGCTTCTTTTTATAGAAAAATAATCCAACTCAGCAGCAATTAAAATAACTCCAAAAACCCACATAATTTATAAAAATTTATTGTAATTAAATTTTATGATTCAAAAGTATCCACGACAAATTTTTCATCATACTGATACGCAATAGAAGCGCAATATTTGAACAGCAAGCTAAATTCATTGAAGTCTAAGTTTCTTCCTGCTAGCGTATATGAGAATTTTACTGAATTTTCCATAGAAATTCCAAAACTTCCAAAAGGAATAGTAGCATTCAATCTCAATAATTCATCTAGTTCTTCTTTAGAAAGCTCAACATCTTCTGCTATGTAAGAAAATACATCTACCAAAACATCTTCTGTATGCCATGGTCTAATTAGGATGTTTACTGATACAGTTCCAAAAGAAAATGAAAACATATCGTCTAATTTTATGATTTCGTCATCATGGAACAATTGACTTATATAACCTTCTACTTTTTTGTAAGTAGCGTTGGTTAATTCTTGATTTTCACCAGGTATTAATTTTTGAAATTTAGGCATGACTTTATTTTTTTAATATTTATAATCTAATAGGAATGAATCAAAGATTAACCTTTGTTCATCATTTCTTTTAATTTTTCTAATTCTGAATCCACAGCATTGTTAGTTTCCAATTCGGCAAACTCATTCTCCAATTCAATGCTTGCAGCATTCATACTTGTGTATGCTTCAGCTTCAGATTCTTTTTCAAGAATTTTAGATTCGAATTTATCAAAATTAGCAAATGCATTATCGTTAAATCCTCCAACATTCTTAGCGATGTCGGCTTGAGCTTTAGCGTTTTGAGATCTAGCAATCAACATAGATTCTTTGGCTTTTGCTTCGTCATATTTTTGTTTCAATTTATCTAATTGTCCTTTCAAGTTTTCGGTAGTTGTATTGGCTTGATTAAACATATTGTCATACTGTTGAAAGTTTTGATCTTCAGTTGCTTTCTTTGCTAAAGCTTTCTTTGCTAATTCTTCATTTCCAGATTTCAAAGCAGCCATTGCTTTATTTTGCCAGTCTTCTGATTGTGCTTTATGGAAATCTCTTTTCTTTTCCATTTGTTTGGTATGCGCCATCGCTTTTGCTAATGCAGCTGTTGATTGAGTAATAGACTCTTTCATATCAACTACCATCAATTTAATCATTTTTTCAGGATCTTCTGCTTTGTCTAAAGCGTCATTTACATTTGATCTGAAAATGTCTTTTATTCTTTTGAAAAATGCCATTTTTTTTGAGTTTTTAAGTTTTACGTTTCGAATTTAAATAATATTTCTTTAAAAATGACAAAATCAAAAAAAAAGTCACACTAAATAGTATGACTTTTTCAATTTTGATGATAAACTATGATTAATAATAAATTAATCTTCTCACTTTAGCAATGTGTTTAGCTAATCTTATCACTTGTTTGGTATATCCAAATTCATTGTCATACCAAGAGTATAAAACCACATTTTTACCGTCATTTGAAACAATTGTTGCATTGCTGTCAAAAACAGAAGCACATGTATTTCCAATGATGTCGTTAGAAACTAATTCTTCATTGATTTGATAATTGATTTGATTTACTAATTCTCCTTCCAAAGCCGCTTTTCTAATCATCCCATTTACTTCGGCTAGTGTAGTTTTTTTGGCAACATTCATACTCATTATAGCCAATGAACCATTAGGAGTGGGTACTCTTACCGCATTTGCTGTAAGTTTACCATTTAGTGAAGGTATTACTTTTGTAACTGCATTTCCAGCACCTGTAGAAGTGATGACCATATTAATCGCTGCAGATCTTCCTCTTCTTGGTTTTTTATGAAAGTTATCCAAAAGGTTTTGATCGTTAGTGTAAGCATGCACTGTTTCAATATGTCCTTTTTCTATTGTTAAATTATCTTCGATAACTTTTAGAATTGGAGAAATACAATTGGTTGTACAAGAAGCTGCTGAAAAAATAGTTTCATTTTCCAAGTCCAAATCTTTGTGATTGATACCATATACTACATTTGGAATTTCTTTTCCTGGAGCAGTAAGCAATACTTTTGCAATTCCTTTTGATTTTAAGTGTCTGCTTAAAGAAGTTCTGTCTGCAAAAACACCTGTGCTATCAATCAATAAAGCATCTTCAATTCCATATTGTGTGTAATCTGTATCTTCTGGATTAGCAGCTTCTATAAATAAAATAGATTGTCCATTTACTACAATGGCTTTGTTTTCAGTATCTACTACAACCGAACCTTTGAATGCTCCGTGTACGGAGTCGTTGCTCAATAAAGCGGCTCTTTTTACTAATTCATCATTGGTTACTTTTCTCAGGACTACAGCTTTCAAACGCAATTGTTGTCCTTTTCCTGCTTGTGTAATTAATTCTCTTACAACTAATCTACCAATACGTCCAAATCCATAAAGCACAACATCTTTAGGATTGAATGTATGTTTGTCTTGTCCAATAAAATTAGCTAATTTGTTGTTCAAAAAATCATTGATTGATTCGAATGAACTTTTTTCATCAGTGTAATCTTTTGTTAATTTACCAATGTCGATTTTTGAAGGTGCTAAATCTAAATTTAACATTGCTTTAGCAATTTCTGCTGCTGTAAATAAATCGATTGGTTTTTTTACCACATCTTTTGCATAACCAATTAAGTTGATTACTTCTGAGATGGTTACGTTTACTAAGTGATTTCTGAACAAAACAAGTTCAACACCGTTTTCGTACATTAATGTCCCTACTGAGTTGATCAAATCAACTGCTGCTCTTTCTTGTCTAATGTAATCATTTAGACCTGTTTCATAAAAATTTTTAGATAATGTTGCTTCCATTATGGTTTTGTGTTATGTATAAAATAATTAAAAAATTACACTAAAAAAAAGGGTCAAAAAATTAATTTTCAACCCTTTATAAAATTTATCCTAAATATGATTTAAGCAATTTGCTTCTAGAAGTATGTCTCAACCTCCTAATTGCTTTCTCTTTAATTTGTCTAACTCTTTCTCTAGTAAGGTCGAATTTTCCTCCGATTTCTTCTAGTGTCAATCCGTGTTGCATTCCTATTCCGAAGAAAAGTCTAATCACATCTCTTTCTCTTTCTGTAAGTGTAGATAATGATCTTTCAATTTCTTTTTGAAGTGATTCTTGCATCAATTCTCTATCTGCTTTTGGAGAATCTCCATTTACAAGTACATCTAAAAGTGAATTGTCTTCACCATCAACGAAAGGAGCATCCACAGAAATGTGTCTTCCACTTACTTTTATAGTATCTTTAATTTTATCTTCTGGCAAATCCAAAGCTTGAGCTAATTCTTCAGCGCTTGGTGCTCTTTCGAATTCTTGCTCTAATCTAGAGAATGCTTTGTTGATTTTATTTAATGAACCTACTTGATTCAAAGGCAATCTCACAATTCTTGATTGTTCAGCTAAAGCTTGAAGGATAGACTGACGAATCCACCATACAGCGTAAGAAATAAATTTAAATCCTCTAGTTTCGTCAAATCTTTGTGCCGCTTTAATCAAACCTAAGTTTCCTTCGTTGATTAAATCTGGTAATGTTAAACCTTGGTTTTGGTATTGTTTTGCAACAGAAACCACAAATCTTAAGTTTGCCTTTGTCAATTTCTCAAGAGCTATTTGATCTCCTTGCTTGATTCTTTGAGCGAGTTCTACTTCTTGCTCTGCGGTGATTAATTCCTCTCTTCCTATTTCTTGTAAGTACTTGTCTAGAGATTGACTTTCTCTGTTAGTAATCGACTTGGTAATCTTAAGTTGTCTCATTTGCCGGTTTTAGTGAATAATTCTAATGTTAATGAAACTCATTTTTGTTAATGAGGAGGCAAAGGTACTGTAAAAGTTTAATGCAAGTCAAGTGAAAGTTAAAAATAATTTATGTTTTCTTAAACTTTTTTATGGAGTTGTTTGTTTATAGAGTTTGATTCTGTTTTTTTTAACTCTTAGGGATGAATTGATGTAAACTTTTATAAAAGGTATCTTTGTTTTTTTTAATTATATTGTATTAATCTTGATTTTTTAAATTTTGTTTATGATTCCCCGCAAAGTTACCAGTAATGGTTTTTAAAATTATATTTAAATGTTTTAGAATACGTCAAGCTATTTCCTAAGAAAAAAATAAATAAAACTAAATACGCTAGGTCTTTCGATTGGTGCGCCAACTGGTGAACTGTTTCGAGAAGCGAGGGGAGTTTGGCTCTTTTCATGTTGGTCTCGATACAACTTTCTATTTTACAATCGATTTTTTTAAATTCAATGTAAAATATACGAAACCCACTGACCTTACCTTGGCTTTTTGTTTTAAACTATTTTGAGTCTTATTATAAAAGTCTTAATGTTGGTTAAATTTGTTTACTGGTATAAAAGGATATACATTTAATTTTTATTTAATTTGTATTCTTTAGTAAATACAATATTAATTTTTTTAGAAAAAATGTTTTGGCTACTTAATATTCTGTTAAATAATGTGTTGAATATTTTATTTATAAATAACAATCACGTCATAATTAGAATACATTAATGCTATAGTTTTGCAGAAAACTAATCATGAGAAATATTGATATTCTGGTTATCTCCGACATTCATCTTGGAACTTATGGTTGTCAAGCAGAAGAATTACTCACTTACCTTCAATCTGTAAATCCCAAAAAAGTCATCCTAAATGGTGATATTGTGGATATTTGGCAATTTAGCAAAAGGTATTGGCCTGCTTCCCATACAGCGGTCATCAAACATTTGATGATGTGGATATCATCTGGTAAAGAAGTGCATTATCTTACAGGGAATCACGATGAAATGTTTAGAAAGTTTGTCGGTTTAGAGTTCAATAACTTTAAACTTCAAAACAAATTAGTCTTGACTCTTGAAGATGGTAAAAAAGCATGGTTTTTTCATGGTGATGTATTTGATGTGACCATGAAACATTCCAAATGGCTAGCAAAACTTGGTGGCAAAGGATATGACTTATTGATAATGTTGAATTCTGTAATTAATTTCTTTTCCGTAAAATTAGGAAAAGGTAAGATTTCTCTTTCTAAGAAAATTAAAAATAGCGTAAAAAGTGCGGTGAAATTCATTAATAATTTTGAACAAACAGCTGCTGATATTGCCATAGATCAAGGTTATGATTTTGTAGTTTGTGGACATATTCACCAACCAGAATTTAGAAAAGTAAAAAACAATCACGGAAGCGTACAGTATTTGAATAGTGGAGATTGGATAGAAAATCTTACTTCTTTGGAATACAATGAAGGCAAATGGTCAATTTTTCACTATTATGATAATGTTGCATCAATGAAAAAGACGGTAATTCCCAAAAAACAAGTTTCTAATAAAATTCTATTTACAGAATTGCTAATTGAAATGGGAATAAACCAAGAGAATATTTCTGTAAATTAAAAAACTTTACTTATGGAAGAATTAATTACTGTTGAAGCCTTCAAAAGTGCTTCTGGAATCAAGCAGAAACAAATAGCAAATTTAACTTTCAAAGCTTTAAAATTAGACGAAATCAATAAAATATACGCTAGTGTTCCTCACCAGTCTCCATTCGAGTATGTTTCTCAATTGTTAGAAAACCTAAATATTGAGGTAGTTGTAGATGAAAAAAGTTTGAATAACATTCCTCTAGAAAATGGATTTGCCACGATTTCTAATCACCCTTTTGGTGGAATTGATGGAATTGTACTTTTGTATCTAATTCTAAAGAAAAGACCAGATTTTCACTTGATGGCAAATCATATTTTGCAAAGAATTACACCACTTTCTGAAGTGTTGATTCCTGTTAATCCAATGCAAGATATTTCTGATAAAAGTAGTTTGGCGGGTATGCGAAAAGCTATGAAACTGTTGAACGAAAATGTTCCTGTAGGATTTTTTCCTGCTGGCGAAGTTTCTAGTTGGCACAGCGATAAAAGAAAAATTACAGACAAACCCTGGAGCAAAACGGTTGTGAGGATGTTGAAAAAAGCAGAAAAACCAATTGTTCCTATTTATTTTGAAGGTTTGAATAGTGCATTTTTTTATAGCCTTTCAGCGATTCATCCTTTGTTACAAACAGCAAAATTACCTTCTGAATTTACCAATAAAAAGAACAAAAAAATAAAAGTGATTATTGGAAAACCAATCAAAGTGTCGGAACAAAAATCGTTTGATAAAGTAGATAAGTTTTCAAAATATTTAAGAACCAAAACCTATGCGCTTGGTTTGGATTTGGAACATAAAAAGTTCTACAGCAATATTAAGTTCCCCAAAAGAATTGGAGTAAAACAAGAAATCGAACCTCTTGAACATCCTGAGATTGTAAATTTAGAAATAACAAGACTTGAAAAAGATAAATTGCTCTTTGAAAGTGGAAAATTTCAAGTTTATTGTGCCAAAGCAGAAGATTTAGGTATCATAATGGACGAAATCGGTAAGTTGAGAGAAATCACTTTTAGAGCGGTAGGAGAGGGCACAGGCTTGTCAAAAGATTTGGACGAATATGATTTGTATTATCACCATATGTTTATTTGGGATAAAGATAATTTACAAATTGTAGGCGCCTATAGACTTGGAGATGGAAATTCAATTTTGAAAAGTTACCAAAAAACTGGTTTTTATATTCATAGTTTATTCAGATGGAAAAAACCTTTCAATGATATATTGTCTCAATCTTTGGAGTTGGGACGTTCTTTTGTTCAGCCTGCCTATCAAAAACACCCTCAAAGTTTGTTTTTATTGTGGAAAGGAATTCTTTTTTACTTAATGAGCAATAAATCATACAGATATCTTGTAGGACCTGTGAGTATAAGTAATGAATATAGTAATGTTTCAAAGTCTTTGATTGTTAAATATCTAAAAGCAAATTATTTCGACAACGATAACGCGAAATATGTAAAGTCAAGAAAAAAGTTTAGATATGTTATCAAAAATCCTGATGTGAATATTGATGATTTTGATGCAAATGATTTAAGTAAATTAGATAGTATTGTTGAAGGAATTGAACCAAATCATTTCAAATTGCCAATTCTAATAAAGAAATATTTAAAGCAAAACGCAAAGTTTATCGGTTTCAATTTAGATCCAGCATTCAATAATTGCCTAGATGGATTGATTATTTTGGATTTGAATAATATGAATCAAGAAACTTTTGAGGCTTTGAATCCCAAAAAAGATTCTTAACCTGAATTATTCACAAGTTTTCTATTACAAAGCCAATCTATCTGCTACCTTTTGTGATGCTCAAAATTTTCCATACCCAAAATAAGGGATGCAATTCCGAGCATAAAAAATCTCTGAGCTTCCCAAATCTATTGATATTTTGACTATTCACAACGTAAACTCATGAATAATCTGGGTTAAAATGTCTTAGAATATATTGTATGAAAGTATTTTTTCAAAATATCTTTTATTTCTGTTCTTGTGTTAAAAAAAATATTTTAACTTAAAATATTTTCAATATTGCATCAAAAAGTTTATTTTGATATTCAAATAGCTTGTACATTCGCATAAATTATATTTCAATACACATCCTATTAGATGAAAATTTATTTGCTTTCTAGAAATGAGACATTGTATTCCTCTAGAAGAATTATTGAAGCGGCTCGCTCTAGAGGACATGAAGTTCGCATTATTGATTACATGCTTTGCAACCTTGTTATAGAAAGAGGAGAAGCCAAAATATTTTACGAAGATAAAATATTAGAAAAACCTGATTATGTGATACCAAGAATAGGAGCTAATCTTACTTATTATGGTTCAACAGTAATCAGACATTTTGAAGTAATGGGTGTGAAAACTGCTGTAGCTAGTGAGGCATTGTTAAACTCTAGAAACAAATTCAAGTGTTTGCAGGTCTTAAGTATGCATGGCGTGAAAATTCCAAAAACAGGTTTTTCAAGTTCAAGCAATGATTCCAAACAATTGATAGACTATGTTGGAGGCGCTCCAGTAATCATCAAATTATTAGAAGGAACTCATGGTTTAGGGGTTTTGTTGCAAGAAACAGAATCTGGAGCCAAAACGGTTTTGGATGCTTTCACACAATTAGAAGCGAAAGTAATGGTTCAGGAATTTATCAAAGAAAGTTCTGGAACTGATATTAGAGCCATTGTAGCAGGAGACAAAGTAATTGCATCGATGCAAAGAACAGCTCAAGAAGGAGAGTTTAGAAGTAATATTCATCGAGGTGGAGTAGGTTCAAAAGTAATTTTGACAGAGGATCAAGAAGAAACTGCTATTTTAGCGGCAAAGGTCTTAGGGTTGGATATTGCAGGAGTTGACATGTTAATTTCTGATAGCGGAGCAATGGTAATAGAAGTGAATTCTTCTCCTGGCATTGAGGGAATAGAAGGTTACACCCAATTGGATGTTGCTAAGGAAATGATTATTTTTATAGAACAAAGTTTTTCAAAATAATAGCCTATGATTATTAATGGTACAGAAATCAAAAAAGGAAAAAATGTTACTGTTAAAATCAAAGTAGGAGACTTGCCTTCGGGCACTCCGATTAATTTATTTGCGCATGTTTTTAGAAGTAAAGTAGAAGGGCCTACTTTATTAATTTTGGGTGGTGTACATGGAGATGAAATCAACGGAGTAGAAATTGTAAGAAGGGCTGTAAAGGCAGGTTATTTCAAAAGGTTGAAAATTGGAAGTGTCATTGCTGTTCCTCTCTTGAATATATATGGTTTTATAAATTTTTCTAGAGATTTGCCAGATGGAAAAGACGTGAATCGAAGTTTTCCAGGTAGCATTAGAGGTTCTTTAGCCTCAAAAGTGGCGCATATGCTTACCAAACATATTTTACCTTTGGCTGATTATTGTATTGATTTTCATACTGGAGGCAGAAGTATACATAATTTCCCTCAAGTGAGAGTGAGCCCAAATGATGCAAGAAGTATGCTTTTGGCAAAAGAATTTAACGCACCTTTTATCATTGAAAGTAAAATGATACCCAATTCACTTAGGAAAGAATGTTTTCGTAGAAATATTCCCGTATTAGTTTTTGAAGGTGGCGAATCTTTGCGTTTGGATAATTATTCTATTCAAGAAGGCATCAACGGAATCAAAAGAGTGATGAAGGCAAAAGGAATGATAGATGAAGATATTCCGAGTCAGAAAAGTATTCATATCAAACACTCCAAATGGGTGAGAGCTTCACAGTCTGGTTTGTTTATTACCTATAAAAAATCAGGTGATTTTGTTGAAAAAGGTGAAGTTTTAGGACATCTTACAGATCCTTATGGAGAGAAAGAATCAAGAATTAAATCGGCATACAAAGGTGTAATTTACGGACACAATAATATTCCTATTCTCAATATGGGAGATGCCTTGTATCATATCGGTTTTCAAGAACCTGAAACTTCAGATGAGAGTGAGGAGTAGTTTTAGTGATTAGTTGTTAGTGATTAGTTGTTAGTGGTTAGCGCTTAGTGGTTAGTTGTTAGTTGTTAGCGCTTAGTGGTTAGTTGTTAGTTGTTAGCGCTTAGTGGTTAGTAGTTAGTACTTTATGTAAAGAACTTCAAACAACAAACACCGAACAACTTCGAACAACAAACCCCAAACACCGAACAACTTCAAACTCCGAACCTCAAACCTCAAACCTCGAACATTTTAACCTTTCCACTTAATATTACAGCCCAAACTTGGTTTTTGCTCAAAATCTAGTGTTTTGTTGGCTATCAAATAATCAAAAACTTTTCTTAAAGATGCACCATCTGGAGTGATATTGTTTCCTGGTCTTGCGTCATCTAATTGTCCTCGGTAAACACATTTATCTTCTGCATCAAAAACACTAAAATCGGGTGTGCAAGCTGCGTCATACGCTTTGGCAACTTCTTGAGATGCGTCATACAAATAAGGAAAAGGGAATTGCAACTGTTCGGCTAGAGTTTTCATTTTATCGGGAGCATCCTCTGGATAGTTCTCCGCATCATTTGAACTGATGACCACAAAACCAATTCCTTTGGAAAGGTAATCGTGGGCTAATCTTACTATTTCTTCTCTTACCAAAATCACGAAAGGACAATGATTACAAATAAACATCACAACCGTTCCTTTTTCGCCTTTTAGTTGCTCAAAAGTGAAAGTTTTAGCAGAAACTACATCTTGCAATTCAAATTTTGGTGCCGTAAAACCTAAAGGTATTTCTGTGGTGGGTGTTCTTGCCATTTTGAAGAAAATTATATTTTTTTAAAGGGTTAGTATTTATGATGATCTGATTTGTTATCAATAAACTTAACTAAATGAATGGTGTTATTTTCGATTTCCCCAGTTTTCAGGATTTGGAGAAGTATGAAAAACAGCAAAAATAATAATTTGTTGCTTTTCCGAGTACCAACGAGCTGCCTTTTTAATGTCAGACTTAGCGTCAGGTAGAATAACTAATTTATACATTATAACTCTTTTTCAATCTCATCCATAACTTGGTCAAAATCTAGAACTTCGTTAGGATTTTTTTTGTGAGCTTTCATTCTTCTTTTTACTTCTTTGATTTGCCAATCAGGAATTTCCATTTCATCCTGTTCAATAACTTTGTATTTGGATTTAATCTTGTCCCATTCTTTTATGGGTATATAAACACCAGTGGTTTTACCTGTGCTATCTGTTATAAATTGTAGGCTCATAATTTTGTTTTTTTAAGAAGCGTATGCTTATATGTTGACAGTGAATCTTTCGTTTACAACACTAGCATCTAAAACACCAGTAAACTGAGAGAATGACAGTTTAACGAACAGAAGAAGTGTCAATATGTGAAATAGTTTTTTCTCCATTTTTAAATTAAATCCAACGTCTTGGCTAAAATAAGGAAACGGTTTGTTTAGGCAAGGTCTTTATTTTAGTCTTTGTTGTAACGTGTTATTTTTTTATCGTTTCAAATAGTAGTAAGTTGAGTCATACATTTTATCGCCCATCTTAGTCCAGAAAATTTTCGATTCATCAATAATCCACTTTTCATTTTTTAGATTACTCATTTGGTTAGGTAATGAATCAGATTTAGCAGATGTATTTAAAATTAGCGTATCTCCTTTAAGTGTCCAAGTTCCGAAAGATTCTCCTTTTCTTAGTCCAATGGAATATGAAATAGTAAATCTGTTAGAGTTTTTAATTTTCATAGTAGAATTAACTCCAAATTCATCGTTTACAGTTGAGTATTTTCCATTAATTGAGGTAACACAACTACTGAAAATGACCAGAACTAATATATGACTCAACAATTTCATTTTTTTAATTCGCTACATTATCTAACTAAACATAAACAACTGGGGTTTATTCAAACTAAGTACTAAAGTATATACAAATATATGAAATTAATCGATATTAAGTCACTAGCAATTCTTTGTATATAGCTAAATAGGCCTCAGCCGCTTTTTCCCAGGTAAACTGTAAAGACCAATCTATTAGAGCCTGTTTTCTGTTTTTTTCTTTATAATCTACAAGTCCTTTTTGAATGGTTTGCAACATACTATTAGGTGTGAAATCTTCAAAATAATAAGCCACATTTCCACCAATTTCTGGAAGGCTGGTTAGTTTTGACAAAAATACTGGTTTGCCTATTCTCATAGCTTCAATTGGTGGTAAACCAAATCCTTCTGATAAAGAGGGGAAAATCAAAGCTTCACAATGTTCTAGGTAACCATATTTTTCTTCTTCTGTTACACTACCTGTAAAATGAATTTTGTCTAAAACTTGATGCTCTTTTGCCAATTGAATGATTTTTTCATGATAACTAGCATCAAATACTTGCCCTACAATGTACCAATCAAAATTCAAATCCTTGAGCAAAGGAACAATGGTGTGAATGTTTTTTTTGGGAGCAATAACGCCAAGAGATAAAATGTATTTGGATTTTGGAATATTAAAAGATGAGTTTTGCTCGTCAATGTTTGGAACAGATACACCATTATAAATGACTTTCACTTTTTTGTTTTGAAGGCTCAAATGTTTTCTAACATCTTCCAAAGTAAAGTTAGAAATACAAGTAATGTAATCTGCTCGATCAATTCTTTTTTGAATTTTCTTGAGTTCTAGTAGCTTTTTCCAATTGGGTTTGTCGGAATATAAAAAATTCAAATCGTGAATGGTATAAACGAGTTTTACAGGTCTAGATGGAATTCTGATAGACAATTGACTTGTAGTATGCCAAATTTTTACATCAGATTTTGGCTTCAGATAAAAACGATCTAATGGTTTTATCAAATATCTATTGGAAGTAACAATTTCAGTTTGAGAATGAACATAAAAATGAATGTCAAAATCTCCGTTTTGAATCAATGCTTGATATAAACTAACACAAAAAAAATACATACCCGTATTAGGGTACTTGAGTCTGTCTAGGTCAACAACTATTTTTGGTTTTGATTTTTGCAAATTGATTTTTAAATATGAATGCGAAAATACAAATTCTATACTCAAGTTATTCTTTTATAAAACAAAAAACCTCAGTTGAAAATCAACTGAGGTTTTTAATTATTGTGGATAAAGGAATTTCTTATTTTCCTTTATTGTCCATTTTTTCTTTCAATTCAGCCAAAGCGTCTAAATCTCCTAATGTTGTTTTCTCCGAAGAGTCATTAAGGTTTTTAACTGCTTTGTTGGTGCTTGCTGCTGTTTCTTTTTTCTTAGTTTCAGCTACTTCACCCCAAATTGCAGCGTGAGAAACGATGATTTTTTTAGCATCTTTGTTAAATTCAATTATCTTGAACATCACTTTATCATCCGTTTTTAGGTTCTCACCGTTTTCTTGTGCCATGTGTTTTACTGGACAGAAACCTTCAATTCCATAAGGAAGAGAAACGATACCTGACTTATCTTTAACTTTTACAACAGTTCCTTCGTGTTCTGAACCTTCAGTAAAGATAGTTTCGTATGTATCCCAAGGGTTTTCTTCCAATTGTTTGTGACCTAAACTCAATCTTCTGTTTTCTTTGTCTAATTCAAGAACAGTAACTTCCATTTTGTCACCTACAGCGCAAAACTCTGATGGATGCTTGATTTTTTTCTCCCAAGAAAGGTCAGAAATGTGAATCAAACCATCGATACCTTCTTCTAATTCAACAAAAACACCGAAGTTTGTGAAGTTTTTCACAACTGCTGTATGCTTAGAATTGATTTCGTATTTAGATTCAATTCCTTCCCATGGATCTGGCATCAATTGTTTGATACCTAAAGACATTTTTCTTTCATCTCTATCCAAAGTAAGAACTTGAGCTTCTACTTCATCACCAATTTTCAAGAAATCATTAGCAGTTCTCAAGTGTTGAGACCAACTCATTTCAGAAACGTGAATCAAACCTTCTACACCTGGAGCAATTTCAATAAATGCACCGTAATCAGCAAGAACAACTACTTTTCCTTTTACTTTGTCACCAACATTTACATCAGCACTCAAAGCATCCCAAGGATGAGATTGAAGTTGTTTAAGACCTAATGCAATTCTTTTCTTATCATCATCGAAGTCTAAGATTACCACATTGATTTTTTCATCCAAAGTAACGATTTCCTCTGGGTGATTAACTCTACCCCAAGAAAGATCTGTAATGTGGATAAGACCATCAACACCTCCAAGATCAATAAATACACCGTATGAAGTGATGTTTTTAACGATTCCTTCCAATACCTGTCCTTTTTCAAGACCAGACATGATTTGTTTTTTCTGCTCTTCCAACTCAGCTTCGATAAGCGCTTTGTGAGAAACAACAACGTTTTTGAATTCTGGGTTTATTTTAACCACTTTGAATTCCATATTTTTTCCTACGAATTGATCGTAATCTCTAATTGGTTTAACATCAATTTGAGAACCTGGTAAGAATGCTTCAATTCCAAATACATCTGCAATCAAACCACCTTTAGTTCTACATTTAACAAAACCAGTAATGATCTCACCTGTTTCAAGTACTTCATTAACTCTATCCCATGCAGAATGCATTCTTGCTTTCTTGTGAGATACAATCAACTGACCTGATTTATCTTCCATTGTTTCAATTAACAATTCAACAGGATCACCAATTTTTAAATCTTCGTTGTAACGGAATTCGTTTCTAGAAACGACACCTTCACTTTTGTAACCAATGTTGATTACAACTTCTTTTTTGTTAAGAGAAATAACAGTACCGTTAATCACTTCACCTTCGTTGATTTGATTAAGTGTATCGTCATAAAGATCAGTGTACTTTTTTCTCTCATCTTTTGAGTAACCGTCTGATTCTTTTTCAAAATCATCCCAGTTAAATTCAGGAGCCTTAACTTCCTCTTTTTTTGTTTTTGAAGTTGTTGTAGTTTCCACTTCTTGTGCAACTACTTCTTCGTTTTTTGTTTCTTCAGCCATTTTGGCAATGTATTACTTGTATCTCAATTATCGGTTATCATTGAGAGTTATTTATATTAACAGAACCGCCTGTCTTTTTTAATTGGGCTGCAAAGGTATTGATAATAAAGTTAACGGCAAAAGTTTTTTTAAGGAAACTTTTTGTGTAATTTGAAAATTAAAAGAAGCATTAACTTGATGTTGTCTTGTAGTTGATGTTTGCTACTTTTTTAGGATGCCAAATTAGAATTTTAGAAATAGTTGATAAATTATGATATTAAAAAAAGGAGGTGTGACGTGTTTGGAGTATCAGAATTTTTTATTATGAATTAAACAATTAACTTCAAAAGATGTCCAGCCTTTATTATTGTTTCTTCCTCTTTTGCGAAGCAAAACCTTAAAACTTTATCATCAATTTGTGAATTATAAAACACAGAAATAGGAATACTGGCAATGCCAAATTCTTTGGTGAGTCTTTCTGCAAAGTCTATATCTTTTTCTTTGCTTATATTTTTGTAGGACAACAATTGAAAATAAGTGCCCGAACATTGTAAAGGTTCAAATTTACTTCCTTTAATAGCATTTAAAAAGGTATCTCTTTTTTGCTCATAAAATGATTGCAAACTATTATAGTTATTTTCATTTTGTAAATATTCCGCTACAGCAAGTTGAATAGGATTGTTGCATGAAAAAACATTGAATTGATGCACTTTTCTAAATTCACTCATCAAGTTTTCTGGACCAACGATATAACCCAATTTCCATCCAGTAACATGAAAAGTCTTGCCAAAAGAAAACACTGCCAAAGTTTGATTTGCTAACTTAGGAAATCTACAAGCACTTTGATGTGCTTTTTGGTCGAAAATAATATGCTCATAAACTTCATCACTCAAAACAATGATTTCCGAACCTGAGACTAGTTTTTCAAGCTCTATCATGTCTTTTGAAGACAAAATACTTCCTGTTGGATTATGCGGAGTATTAATGATGATCATTTTGGTTTTGTGAGAAATGACTTTTTTTACCAAAGCCCAGTCAATACTGTAGTCTTTGGATGAAAGTTGCACAAAAATTGATTTTCCTCCATGAAGTTTTACTGTTGGGTCATAACAATCGTAAGCAGGGGTGAAAATGATTACTTCATCGTCTTCTTTTGTAAAAGCGGCTATGGTGCTGTAAATTGCTTCAGTAGCACCAGCGGTTATCGTTATTTCTTTTTCTGGACAGTATTTGAGTTGGTATAATTTTTCAATTTTTTCACTGATGGCTTCTCTTAAAACCATAGCCCCTTGCATAGGAGCATATTGGTTGGCTCCGTTTTTCATGTGTTTATATACCAATTCTATAATTTCATTATCCACAGGAAAGTCCGGAAATCCTTGAGAAAGATTCAAGGCATTGTGTTGGTTTGCTAATGCAGACATTTTAGTGAAAATGGAAGTCTTTACATTGGGCAATTTTGAATGAATGATATTTGGATATTTTGGCATTTTTTACTTTTTGTGTGAAATTTTCAAAAAGCAAAAATAAGCATTAACCTGAATTCTGACTAATTAAAAAAAACTTATCTATTTAGATATTGCCAAAAGGTTTCATTTTCTAAAATTCAAACAATTTTTTTATGTAAATGCAGTTAGAGATTACATGAATAGTAGAAAATATCTGTTTACTTTAATTTTATTTTGGGGATATATTTTGCCGGGTTCTTCTCAAATAAAAAACTTGGTAATGGAAGGTGGAGGCATCAGAGGAATTGCCTATTGTGGTGCTGTGGAAGTGTTGGAAGAAGAGAATCTACTTCTTGAAATTGAAAATGTTGCAGGAACATCTGTTGGCGGAATTACCGCAGCTTTGCTTTGTGTGGGCTATACAAGTAAAGAATTGGAGGAAGAGTTAAAATCCATAAAGTTTCAGGATTTTAATGATGGAAGAGGTATTTTCGTGGGTGGAATTTCCCGAACAATTAAAAAATTCGGTTGGTATAGAGGAGTGGAAATCACGAAATGGATGAATGCCTTACTTCAAGAGAAAACAGGAATTGAAAATCTCACTTTTGAAGATTTGAACCGTTTGCAAAAAGAAGGTAAACCATACAAAAACCTTTATGTAACTGCTACGAACTTGTCTTTGCAGAATTTTCAAGTTTTGAGTTATGAGACTTTTCCTCAAATGAGAATTGCTGATGCTGTGAGAATTTCGGCTTCTATTCCTATTTATTACAAAGCCATTTTCATGGATGAATTAGGCAATGTATATGAAAAGCCTCCCAAAAACATTCCAACATGGGTAATGGCAGATGGTGGTTTCTTCTCTAATTATCCCATTCATATATTTGATGAAAAATATGCTCAAGATGAAACGCTTGGTTTGAGATTAGACTCAGAAGAGCAAATAGTTTATGATAAATCTCAAAACAATGAATTAGCACCCCATAATATTGAAAATTTTAGAGATTATATCAGCGCTTTTTACAATTTGGTGATTGAGAAATTGAACAGAAACTCCCTCACAGAACAAGATTGGAAACGCACCATTTCTATCAGTACTTGTGGCATAGGCCCCAAAATCAAAAAACTTTCTGAAGAAGATGTACAAAAACTTATAGAGTCGGGGAGGAGTGCTACTTGTGATTATTTTATAAAATAAAAACGATCCGCTTTTGGCGGACCGTAGTAAATGTTTTAATATTTTGACTGAATCCAACGCATTAAATATTTGTCATAGACTTCGAAGTAAGGCTTTTCTACTGCAGTATTATGATATATTAATTCTTTTTTAATTAAAGCATCTAAACCTCTTTTTACCAAGGCTGGTGTACCTAACTTATGTTTTTGAATAAATTTCCTTGCAGTAGGTTGAAAAATTTGTTCTTCTTTAGCTATAGCGCATAATAAACTCCATTGTGCTTCAGTAAGAAAATTTTTATATTGAAAAAAGTTATTATCATTAATTTTCAACAAAGAAAAAGCAACCTCATGCACATCCTCTAATGTGTTTTTCTTTTTGTGTTGGTTAAAAAGTTTGTTACACAAATGTTGTGTATAAAAAGTATGTAGTTTAGTCCAACTGGTAATGAAATTTAAGCATTCTTCATCAATTTCTCTCTTCTTCTTTGAATTTATTTTTATAAAATCTTTGTATATTTTTCGTCTATGGGATCCAAACTCATATTGGTACAACTTGCAAAAAATGGACGTTTTGCCGAATTGAAAATTTCGTGCATCATCTTTTGGTTACTTCCGCAAAAAATAAATGAGGTGTTTTGTAACTGCTGTATGTATGTTCTCAAAATGGCTTCAGTATTGGACTCTGGATAAGTCAAAATTTGTTGAAATTCATCAATTGCAAAAACAACTTTCACTCCTTGTTTATCAAGAAAATTTAGAATATTACCAATTGTTTGTTCTTTTTGGGCTTGTGTTTCAATAGTTAAACTCAAAGAAGGTGAACCAGTCAATTCATCATAATTTATTACAGGTCGAAACCGTTTGAATAGTTCAACTATTTTTTTTCCAAGACTATTTTGAGGTGGAAATTTATTATAAACAGCAGTCGCTATTTTGTTTGTAAAAGAAGTGATATTCTCAGTAGAAAGTATATCAACATAGATGCAAACAATTTCTTTGCTGTTTTGGAAAGGAAAAAAAACATGGTGAATCAAACCAGTTTTACCTAGTCTTCTTACAGCAAATAGCGTTACATTCGTGCCATTTAGCATCATTTCAGTAAGTAGTTTACTTTCTTCCTCTCTATCGCAAAAATAATTTGGCGCAACATAACCTGAAGATATAAAGGGGTTTAATGTTTTTGATTTCATATGTTATCTTTTTTGTTATGCAAAAATACTTAACAAAATGTATTATACAAAATGTATTATACAAAATGTATAATATTTTCTAGAAATCAAATCACAACTGCTTAAAATATATCTTTTATAAAATTTCTCAACCTTAAAACTTTGTTTTTTGGATTTTTATAATGAATTTCAGCCTTTAAATCAAAAAACCAAAAAATATGTCAAAAATTGCTTCTTTATTCGTGACCCGACTTTATCGTGCTAAATTATCAGAGTTGGGCGAAGCACCTGACACTATTGTGCTTGAGAATTCTTGTTTGGTGATTGCAGAAGATGATGAAGCAGGGCAGAAGTGGTGTGAAGAAAATAACTATATGGGCTATACTAGTTATGCTTCTTTGGATGATTTGAGATGGCGTTTTCCGATTTTTGAAGATTTGGTGAAATTAATCGATAAACACGTTGCAGCATTTGTAAAAGACCTACAATTTGATTTAGGCGACAAAAAAATAAAACTAGATTCCATTTGGATTAATATTTTACCAGAAGGTGGAATTCATACTTCGCATTTGCATCCACATAGTGTGATTAGTGGCACAACATACGTTGCTGTTCCCAAAGGAGCCAGCGCTATAAAGTTTGAAGACCCACGCCACAGTATGATGATGGCAGCGCCTAATCGAAAAACCAATGCACGTGAAGAATTAAAAAGTTTTGTGTATGTGCAACCAGAAGTGGGAGAAATTTTACTTTGGGAAAGCTGGCTTCGTCACGAAGTGCCTATGAATATGGCTGAAGAAGAACGTATCAGTATAAGTTTTAATTATGGATGGGTTTGAGTTTGTTATTCGTTGTTCGGAGTTCGGAGTTTGTAGTTTCTGGACGCAAAACTTGTCTTGATTAAACCTAAAAAAAAACTTCAATGGTTTATGGGAGTTGGGGAAATCTGAAATCTGAAATAGGAAATCTGAAATAGGAAATCTGAAATCTGAAATAGGAAATCTGAAATCTGAAATCAGAAATAGGAAATAGGAAATAGGAAATAGGAAATCTGAAATCAGAAATAGGAAATCTGAAATAGGAAATCTGAAATCTGAAATCTGAAATCTGAAATAGGAAATCTGAAATCTGAAATAGGAAATCTGAAATAGGAAATCTGAAATCTGAAATAGGAAATCTGAAATCTGAAATAGGAAAAATGAGATAAATAGATAATGAAGTAATTAGGTAATGGTTAATTGTTAATGGTTAGTTGTTAATTTGATAATGTTTTTGTCACTTCGACCGAAGTGGAGAAGTCTAAAAACTAGAGTTAATAATTTGAAAATGATATTAGATAAAAAAACTTTACAGACGCTTCGGTCTATACAAGTGTGGACTTGGCGTAAATTCTTTGAGTCCTTTGCGGTTAAATAAAGATTACATAATGTTTGATGTTAAACTGAAATATGAAATAATTGGTAAATTGTTACAGAAGAATATTTTTCACTGAAAGATTCAAGACTGGAAGACAAAAGATTTTAAGACTTACATTTTGTACAAGGTACAATGTCATACGTACAACGTGTTTTTAAAATTAGGGTAAATTTAGAACTTAGTGGTTTAATAAGACGAAAGACTACAAGACAAAAGATTGTAAGACTTTTTTTGTATATAATAAATTGTCTTATGTACAAAGTATTTTGGAAGTTAGTCTGTTTAAGTTTGAAGTTCGTGGTTCGGAGTTGATAGATAAAATTTAGAAAGTTGAAATATGAAATCAGAAATCAGAAATATGAAAGTATGAAATAATTGGTACATTGGTAAATTGTTAGATTAGAATATGGGTGATGGGGGACTGAAAGATTCAAGACTGGAAGACAAAAGATTTTAAGACTTACATTTTGTACAAGGTACAATGTCTTACGTACAATGTATTTTTAAAATTAGGGTAAATTTAGAACTTTACGTTGGACATAATACGTTGGACATAATACATTGTAAACCAAATAACTTGAAAAATAGTTGAATAAAAAAATGAGAGGAATAAATCTAAATATGTTAAATTGTTTTGTGATAATTTTGCTATGGAGTTGTAGTGAAAATCGAGTTGAAAACAGTGAAGAATTTGTGGATTCTAATTCGAAAATCGATTACAATATTCCCAAAGGAAAAACAACTACTTTTGATGCTTTTACAAACCATTTTCCTTTACAAAACTTTCCTTTAGAAATAGATGCAAAGCAAACACATTACACTTCCTCTTTGCTTTTGGATTCTAGCATTGTTAAGGATTGGCTGATTCTTGCTGCACCACATACAGAACTGTCTCAGTTTATAGAAGACAATTGGTGGAAAATGAAGGACACATGCATATTTAAAATCAATGCCAATTTTAAAATTGAAACTAAAAAAAACGTTCTAATTTGTCTTTCTATCATTGAAAAAACAGAGGATGAAAAAGGAGAATTTCAAGACTTATGGATTTTGAATTACAACCTTGACGGTACGTTTAATACTGCTTTGAATTTGGGAACTGAAGGTTTTTACACTTCAATTGAAGAAGATACAGAACTTGGGGAAGATTATTATATCGAATCAGAGGAAATAGACCTTTTGAATGTTTCTGTAAAATCAGAAGATTCTTTGATTTGTTACCATCAAAAAGTGACTTGTTGCAGAGGAAAAGATTGGCGTGTAGATCAAAATTTAAAAGTTAAAGATTCAATTATTTATCCCATTAAATGTAAAGTTTATTCATTAAGAAAAGAATAAACTTTGATAAATGACACCCCAAAAACCATAATAAAATGTATTTTTGTCAAAAATTAAATTAGAAAATCCTCATATGAAATATTACAACAACATTCTCGAAACCATTGGAAATACACCTCTTGTCAAAATCAATAAAATGTGTCAGGATGTGAAAGGTCTTGTGTTGGCAAAAGTAGAAACGACCAATCCGGGGAACTCTGTAAAAGACAGAATGGCGCTGCAAATGATTGAAGATGCTGAGGCTGATGGAAGATTAAAACCTGGAGGAACAGTTATTGAAGGTACTTCAGGAAATACAGGAATGGGATTGGCTTTGGCTTGTATAATTAAGGGTTATAAGTTGATTTGTGTTTTGAGCGACAAGCAAAGTAAAGAGAAAATGGATATTCTAAGAGCTGTGGGTGCAGAAGTTTATGTTTGCCCTACTAATGTGGCTCCTACTGACCCTAGATCTTATTACAGTGTTTCTAAAAGATTGGCAACGGAAATTCCAAATTCTTGGTATGTAAATCAATATGACAATCCTTCTAATACCAAAGCGCATTATTTGAGTACTGGTCCTGAAATTTGGGAACAAACAGAAGGAAAAATTACTCATTTTGTAGTGGGTGTTGGTACAGGTGGAACTATTTCTGGAGTAGGAAAATATCTAAAAGAAAAAAATCCAAACATCAAAATTTGGGGAATTGATACGTATGGTTCTGTATTCAAAAAATACCACGAAACAGGTATATTTGATGAAAATGAAATTTATCCATACATCACTGAGGGAATTGGAGAAGATATTCTTCCCAAAAACGTAGATTTTAGTGTGATTGATGGATTTGAAAAAGTGACTGATAAAGACGCTGCTGTATATCAAAGAAGATTGGCAAAAGAAGAAGGGATTTTTGTCGGGAACTCTGCTGGTTCAGCAATCAAAGGAATTTTGCAACTCAAAGATCATTTCAAAGAAGATGACGTGATTGTGGTATTATTTCACGATCATGGAAGTAGATACGTGGGCAAAATGTTTAATGACGACTGGATGAGAGATAGAGGTTTTTTGGATGAAAAGAAAGTCACTGCAATGGACTTAATCAAAGATCACTCTGGGAAACACTTAGTAACGGTTTCTTTAGATACTCCTATTTCACAAGCGATTCAACTGATGCATCACTACAAAATTTCACAAATCCCTGTTAACGATGGCGCTGAATATGTTGGATCTCTTTCAGATACAAAATTATTTTCTGCGCTTCTAGATAAACCAGAATTGAAAGAGCTTCCTGTAAAAACGATAATGGAAGCGGCATTCCCGATTGTAAAAAGTGATGCCCCAATTGCTAATATTTCTAGTCTTTTTGGTACTAATGTATCTGCAATTTTGGTAAATTATGATGGAGACAAACATCACATCATTACCAGACAAGATATGATTAAAGCGATTTGTTAGTATCTGCTTAAGAAATGTAATAATGAATCTATTACTGTTTCACAATTTTTTGGTGATATAACTTATTATCGATTTCCACTTCCAAGATATATGTTCCTATCGGTAAATTTGATACATCAATATTCTTGTCGGAAGTTTTGCTTTTGTTCAAAATTTTTCCTTGTTGGTCATATATCGTATAGGATATTTCAAGTGCATCTGTCTTGATGGTAAAAAAGTCACGCGTAGGATTAGGAAACAATTGAAGTGTGTTTTTGGAGTAAACTTCACTTATGGAAGATGTCCCTGTTTGAATATCAATTTTGTTTAACCAAATATTTACTTTAGAAGTTCTCACATCTCCCCAAACTGCGTATAAAATATCTTGATGCAAGACCACACACATAAAATCGTTTCCGCTTCCCTCCAAAACTACATCGTGAATGGCTTGTGCATCGGAAATCATAAAGTCTTGAGAAAAATTAGACGAGTCTTTATACCTAATGGCTCCCCAAATTTCGGATGGCACTTGATAACCTGATGCACCTGCATTTCTTCTATCCCTCCAAGCCACTGCTAAATCACCATCTTCATCGAAATCTGCCCAAACCAAATCTTGCAACGCTCCATTTCCTATTGGATCTTGATTGATTCTTATGGCAGATGACCAAGTACTTCCGCCATCCAAAGATTCTCTCATATAAATATCTGCATCAGTTGAAACCTGCGCTAAATAAAAAAACGCTAGATGATTTGAATTCGCTGGGTTGGTTTTTAACAAATATCCTTTTTTAGCATAAACATCAGTTACATTTTGACTTCCATTACTTTGAATGGCATTGGTATAACTCATTGAAATTCCTTTGTCCGTACTTTTGGCACAATAATAATGCGCAAAAGGACTTTGTGTAGGCAAATAACTAGGATACATTGCATAAAAAACCCCATCACTTGAAACGGCTGGAGCTGGCATTGGTTGTGCAATAAGATTTCCAGTGTAATATCCCAAAGTATCTAAAAATCTGGGTATCTCATAAGAAGTTCCTCCATCAAGGCTCACTGTTAAATAAGGATTGTAAGGTGCTATTACATTTTGATCTGCATTCATCGAAGTGATATAAATAGTGCCATCATTTGCTCCTCCAGAATTATCAATTACCATCCAAGGTCTGTCAATACAATATTTGTTCGGGCAGTCCAAAAGCGAAATAACCTCAACAGGTGTTTGCCAAGTTGCGCCACCATCCGTAGATTTTGAAGTGAAAATTGCTCCTTCTGTGAAATTTTGGTTGTCGTAATCTATAAAACAAACGAATACATTTCCATTATTGTCGAAATGAACTGAAGGATCTGCCGAAGAAAAAGTTGCTACTGTATGCGGAATAAAATTTTCTTGAGACCACGTTACTCCCGCATCCATTGAATATTTTGTTTTGATGACAACTAAATTTCCAACTTTAAAACCCATCCAAGCCACGACTAAATGTTGTGGATTATTATGATTTATGGCAATGTATGGTTCTCCATCAAAAACATTTCCATTCGAAATATTCTGATTGGGAGTTTGTGCTACTATTTTCATATTTGAAAAAAAGAACACCATTAGCAGTAATGAAAGACTTTTAAAATGCATACATCTAGAATTAGAAATTTTTACTAAATTAACTATTTTCTTGAAAATTAATACATTAATTGTAAAATATTTTGCTTTTAAAACAATGTGATATTATAAGTCTGCTTATTATACTGAGGATTTTATATCAGGATTTATACTTGTCATTAAGTCCTATTCCGTTACAAATTTGTTCTTTATATTTCTCAATACGTGCTATTCTTGTTTGTGATTGTTTGGGTTGTGAAAAGTGAATGACATACCCTCTTTGTCTTCCAGGTGTCAAATCGTAAAATGCTTTTTTAAATACAATGTCTTGTTCAAATGCTTTAATTAGTTCGTGAGGAATTGGTTCAGGATTTTTCTTGAACTCTACTTTTTTTCCGCTTTCTTCAATTGCTATCGCTTCCAAAACGTAAACTTTCAAAAGATCTTTCACTTTTTCAATATCTTTTGTATTAGTAAACTTAATAATCCTGTCGGACTGCAAGTTTCCTTGCTGTTGAAGTATTTTATGTTTGTCCTCAAGTAAAACACCTTTAAAAAAGCCAATGTTTGCTGATTCTTTAAGGGCGTTTACAGTTACTATATTTTTACCTTTATGGGTGTAAACAGGTACGCCCCACTTTATTTCTTCGGTCAATTTAGTTTCTAAAACAATTTGTCTAAGCATTTCCAATTCTTCACGCCAATTATTGACTTTACATTGTGGTGTTCCACCATACTTGCATCGCATACAGCCGTCATTGAGATATTTGTCTACTTGTGGATTCATAATTAGGTTAAAAGGCTTAATCTGTATTCAACCATTTTTTCAATTAGTTCAACAGGCAAAGGTTTGTCTATTGGAAATTGAACAGAACCTTTACCTTTTTTGTAATCATTTAGTTCTGCTTCAAACTTTTCGATAGTTGTTGGGTGTGGATAAAGTCCAACATGATTTTTATACCCTGCTATCATAATTTGTTGTTCTCTTTTTCCATCTTCTATCAAGGCAAATGCTGGAATGTTATAATTCAATAATGCTTTTGCCTCCGGAACAACCTTCAAAATACAACGCTTCATTTGAAGTAAAACATTTTTTACATTTTCAGGTTGTGCATTAAAGTACTCTTCTACAGAATTAAATTTTACGTTTTCGTCCATAGGTTCTGTTAATATTTATCATAACTTTTTTTCAATGGTTTGTTATTTAGACTTGCATAACGGTCAAGTATAAGCCCCGTTTTAATGGGACTTATACAATGTTAGCAAATCGTTTTATTCTTTTATTAGTTTAATAATAGCTTTCTTGTCTCCAGATTGAATAGAAACAATATATATCCCAGCAGGTTCTTTTAAATTAAAATTTAGAACTTGTGATTTAGACATGGTTTCTGAAACAATTAACTTACCCGAAATATCAGTAATTGAAACTGCTGAAGATTCATATATTGCACCAAGATCTATTGAGAAATTTCCAGATGTTGGATTTGGATAAACTGTAAGCTTATGTTCGAAACTATTCTCAACAATTCCTACAGTTGTAATTGCCACACAAGCAGAAGTATCTACACAGCCATTTTCAGATAATTCTACTGCGTAATTACCATTTATTGTAGCATTAAATGATTGTCCTGTTTCTCCTGTTATAATTGCATTATTGTTATCACAATCCAACCATTGATAGGTTGCTCCTGTATTGTTAGCAGAAATAGTTATTCCAGAAGTAGTTGTTGTAAGGTCTGAAACATTATTAATTGTTAAATCAAGGGTTACTAAACTATCACACCCGTTTACAGCACCACCGACAATGTTAAAAGTCGCTGTGTTGTTACTAGATGTATAGTTAACACCATCAATCCACGTGTATGAATTACATTCTGTTCTTGTATCTGTTCCTGTTGCAGAGTTTATGATTGTTAAGTCAAGGGTTACCAAACTATCACACCCGTTTACAGCACCACCGACAATGTTAAAGGTCGCTGAGTTGTTACTAGATGTATAGTTAACACCATCAATCCACGTGTATGAATTACATTCAGTTCTTGTATCTGTTCCTGTAGCAGAGTTTATTATTGTTAAGTCAAGGGTTACCAAACTATCACAACCATTAGCAGCACCCCCTACAATGTTATATGTTGCAGTATTGTTGCTTGCAGTGTAGTTGATTCCATCAATCCAAGTATAAGAGTTACATTCAGTTCTTGTATCTGTTCCTGTTGCTGAATTGATAATTGTCAAATCAAGTGTAACCAAAGAGTCACAACCATTAGCTGCACCACCAACGATGTTGAACGTTGCTATGTTATTACTTGCTGTGTAGGTATTGTTATCTATCCACAGGTAAGAGTTACATTCAGTTCTGGTATCTGTTCCACTACTTGAATTGTTAATAGTTACGGTTGCTGTTTGGGTCATTTCGAGAGAGCAAGATGGCATGGCGGATATCCAATCAGAACTAGGGTCCATGTTAGTTAGTACACCATTTGGCCATGATCCTGTTTTGTCCACTGCGATATTAGACCCTGTTCCATCTTCAAATTCAAAAAGCATTTCAAGATTTGGTTCAGTTCCGGCTAAAGTTGAATTCATATCAGTTTGAATTTCAACTTGTGACTTATTAATTGTCCAAAATCTATATTCAGCAATATCAATTAATCCAAAATTGGATGCGCTATAGGCTCCTAAAGTAAAATCGCTAGTACTCATGCTAGAATTAAATCCTCCATGTAAATTTTGTGTTACAGCAATTGAAACTCCATCGACATAAGCTACTGCGTTATTAGGACCAGAACTAACGAATGCTACATGATGCCATTCACCATCGTTTGGCAACCCAGCCGTATTTAAAGCAGTGCCATTTCCATCTCTTACTTGCATAATAGTAGGCCCTACATAACTAATTGTAGAGGTGTTTGTGTAAAACAATGGTGTTATTGAGGCGTTAATTGGCACTCTAACCCAGGCTTCGATTGTCCAAATATTTAGACCCGCATAAGCGGCACCTCCTCCACTAATTACAACCTCATCATCGACTCCATCAAATGCTAATGCACCTGAAAAACCTGCTTCTGAATAAACATTATAAGTAGTAGTTGTGGAAATAGTACCTGTATTTAAAGAAATACCTGATCCTGTTCCAGCTATTGGACCATCGACAACGGTATCGTTTAAATCATTTCTTAAGTAATAATCTACTCCTAATTCAGTAGATCCTAAATCAATAGTGGTTGAACCATTATCACATAAGGTTAATTGTGTTGCCGTTACTGTTTGGTCTGCAATACAAGGAGTTATGTTTTCAAACCAAGCTAAATTTCCATCAAATTCTCCTAAAAATAAATCAAGGTCATTATCGTTGTCACTATCAACTAGGCAAGGAGATGGGAAAGATGTTCCTGCATCTAAGTTAAAGGGGTTGATTAATCCAGTGGTGAATAAAGGTGAATTTGTTGAGCCTATATTCTCAAAATAATACAAGAGTTGCCCTTTGTTGCTACCAACTAATATATCATAATCTCCGTCTCCATCTAAATCTCCAAAAGTTGGCACGCAATATCCAGATCCAGATCCTGTCACGGCATCTTTCACATTAACAAGCCCAAATGGATTTACTTGAGCAGGGCCAAATAATGGTGCACTCGCAGATCCTATATTCTCAAAGTATGTCATATCTCCAAGATAACTACTCATTATTATATCGAAATCTCCATCATTATCTAAATCGATAAACTCTGGGTGCATTCTGAAAGCACCAGTTTGGGTTGTCAATGAAAAAGGGTTGGATACATATGGTGCAAAATTGGGCGCTGTAGCTGTGCCAATATTTTCATAATATAAAAAAACACCATTTACAGAAGCTCCTCCTGATCCAGAACTCATCATGTCGAAATCACCATCCCCATCTAAATCTGCAAAAGTTGGCGCTGGTCCAAAAACACCTCCAGGCCAAGTTAACCCAAATGGATTTGATAATGGAGAGTTAAGATTCATACTTGAAGCAGACCCAATATTTTCCCAAAATTGGTAAAAATTATTTTGTCCACTTACTAAATCTAAATCACCATCTCCATCTAAATCAACAAAAGCCGGGTTCATTGTTTGATTAGCGGGTTGTTGAATAAAACCAAAGGGATTTAAAGTTTGAGGAGCAAAAACTTGTGCATTTAAACTGTTAGCACTAAAAATCAACGATCCAAAAACAAATGTTGAAGCAATTGCTTTCTTCTTTACTGTAAAAGACATGGCCATTAATCTCTTGTATAAGCGATCAATGTGCTTTGTCAGAATTGCTTGCCTTCTTTCGTTTTTATTAGCAAGAAATAATCTTTTCCTTTTAAGAATGTATTTGCAATACAAACTAACCAGAGAGTTGTAATTGTTTTGTTTCATTTTTTTAGTTTTCTTATTTTTTTAGAATTTAAGTTTCTGGATTAGCCCAAAATGTGCTTCCAGGTATGGAAAGTGAATATTTATGAATAGAATTAATAGTGTTTAAAATATTAGGTCGAATCATATCTTCCAGAACTATTACATCGTATATTTCATCGACACTAGTTTGGTATATCATTTCTCCCACTTCAGCATTTGTTGGTAAATGAATAATTTTGACACCTGCAAAATTGGCTTTATCACTAAAAGGAAGTTTAGCAAAAGTGCTGGAGTTTTTTCTGAGTTTAGAGAAACCAATAAATGCATAATCTTTATAAAAAGAAAGTCCTCTGCAAAATCCATCAAATTTTTTTAAAACTTCATAAGACTTAGTTTTTAAGTCAACTTTTACAAATTCTCCAGAAGCAGATAATAATAGATACAATTCGTTATTGTAAAATCTTGGAGAATGAGGCATGGCAAGATTTGACAATATAATTTCATCATTAGTAACATCCATTAAAACACCTCCATTTACAATATTGTCTCTCCATCCTTCCTGAGTATTCGATTTTCCTAAGGCTGTAACATATTTTGGCTTTCCGTTTAGCATAACTAGTCCATTTAAATGGCATCTATCTTCCGAAATTAATTTATCAATAAAAGGAGGAGTCCATAAAGGATTGAAATTATAGTTGCCATCTACTTTACATAAACAAGAAAAAGAGGTGTTGATAGCGTAAATTCCATCGTCACCGAAAGAAACATCATGCATATCTACTTGTCCAGTATAGAAAGTAACTCTTGGCAGCCAAAGACTATCATAGGTATTTTGTTTATTTGGGTAATGAACTGCTAGTTCTCTCGAGTTTTCCAAAAGAATGACTTCATCTTTGGACGCAATTAACATTTTATCACCCTTAACAGAAATCCCCATTGGCTTATAGAAACTTCTTGGCAATGTGACTAACCTTTCACCATCTTCACTGGGACTAAGCATCACAACTTTTCCAGCCTGATGCGTTGACAATACAATAGAGCAATTTAACTTGAATAATAATTCTGGTAATTGCGGAGAGTTAACTAGACTGAAGGGCTGTAATGTTTCTATCATTCACTTGTATAAAGTTTTCTATGATCAAATTTTCAACATTTTAATCAGACTCCCAAAATAAATGTTGCAACTAACCGATTTTTGTTGTAAGTGACATAAAAAAATGCGCTACATTTTTTTTTTGTAGCTACGAGAGATAGGTATTTCTATAGCTTCTATATAGAGTGAGGTCGCTTTTTGGGAGGTAATTTTATTCTTGTTTACCAAATACGAGTGGTGAACTCGTACAAAATTATTACTTAGTTTTTCTGAAATTTCTTTGAGGGAGAGGCGTTGAATATAGGTTTTATTAGCGGTAATGATGTTCGTATAGGAGCCATCCGCTTTACAATACAATATTTCTTTTTCCAATAGGCTGATGGTTCCCTTTGGGGTGATAATTTTAATTCGATTTTTAGTTAAGTTCTTCAACTTGACTAATTCAATTGCAGCAACTACATCCCTTTCATTAAATGGTTTAGTAATATAACTTTCAGGATGAGTTGCTATTGCTTTTTTAATGACTTCTAACTCGTTGTTGGCAGTAATATAAATGAAAGGAATTACTTTTGTTTGAAGTGTTTTTCCAAAATCAATTCCGTTATGATTATTAGCCAACCGTATATCCAGCAAATATAAATCAGGCAATTGCTTCAATGTTTCAACGGCATCTACTAAATTGTCAGCCATAGCAATAGTTTCAAAACCATGCTTCTTTAGTATTTTAGAGAGGTGATCTGCAACAATATATTCGTCTTCTATTATAACTACTTTCATAATTTTCTACACAGGGTTTAGTGAGATTTCAAAATAAAAACCATTTCTGTTATCAATAAATGATTTTTGCTTTAGTTGTGCACAAAGTAAATGAATTAAATGAGGCTTTGTATCGTTTGAAATACCTACACCGTTATCTTGATAAATCAATTTCGCGTTTTTTCCATTGACCTCCAAAATCAAATTTATAACTTTGTCTATTTGCTTATTATTAAAGGCGTGTTTTATAGAATTTATGATTAGTTCATTAATCAATAAACCAATATAAACGGAGGAATTAATATCATATGAAATTGCTTTTAAGTTTATATTTAGGTTAATTTCTTTTGCTCTTAAAATCGAATGTAAATTCGAACAAATATTATTCAAATAAACAGATAATTCTATTGTGTCTTTTTCTTCATTCATATAGAGTTGCTGATGAAGTGTGGATATAGATTCTATCTTACTTGTAATACTTCTCAAAGAATTCATATCATGGTTTTCAATTTTTTCATTTTCATGAGCCAATAAAGAAACGATTAATTGCAAATTGTTTTTAATACGATGGTTGGCTTCTCCCATTAGAAATTCATTTTCATTTAAAAGATTAGATAATGTTTTGTTTTTCTTATGTATATTAAAATAAAACAATAAAGAAGTAATAATAAGAACAAGCAAAAAAATGAAAATAAACAGAATATTTCTTCTGAAATTTTTATGTGAATCAATGATTGCTTTTTGTTCTAAAATTTCTTTACTTTTTTGTTCAGTTTCATATTCAACCTGAAGTTTATTAAGAATTTTATTACTTTCAATATTATTAGTTTCCAATACCTGCTCATTATATAAAGCTAAATATTTGTATCCGTTTAAAGAATCTCCTAAAGCGAAGTAAGACTTTGAAAGATAGTCCATAATTGGTCCTTTAACGGTTGACCAGTTGGTGTTTTGTATTGATTCCAGATTTATTTTCAGGTGATGAATAGCAGATGTATAATTTTCTTGTAGATAATAAATCGTAGCTTTATTAAAATAGGCGTTAGCATAATAGCGTAATTTATTTTTATAGATAAAACAAGTTTTATCATAGTACTCAATAGCTTTTTGATAATCGCCCTTTTTTTGATGGATATTGGCTAGTTCATTAAATATTGTTCCTTTTGCATCTTGAAGATGATATTGTGAAGCAATTTCCAGGGCTTCGTTTGAAAAGTAAATGGCAGAATCTAACTCATTTTTTTGATTGTGAAAAAATGCTTTTCGATGATAATACGAACAAACATTTTGAGGACTAAAAGTTGATATCGGTCGATTGTCATCAAAAATTTTCTGTGCCTGCTTTAATTTTGATTCCATGATATAGAAGTTGGCTAATTGAACATTTGCTTTAAAAATTAACTCTTCATTTTTTATTTTCTTGCTAATCTGAATGGCATCTGTAAGCAGTGAAAATGTAGTTTTGTAATCGTTCAGGATATATTGAATAGCAGCAGATTTTAATTTGGTTTCGACAAACATTGAATCTTGGTTACCTGCATTTTTTAGATACAAATCGTAAAATTTGGCAGCTTTTGAGTAATTTTCAATCTCTTCATAATGAAACGCACTGTCCAAAATTGAGTGTTGAGTATAAGTGGAACTGAAAATAAAGAAAGAAATGATAAATGGGAAAATGTGATAATTTTTCATTTTTCTGAGTGTTCAAAACTTTGTCTTGTAAATATTGGCTGTAACGTTTTTCAGCTACACGCAGGCAGGGATTTTTACCACTGAACTTCCTACGAAGAACTGAACTTCAAATTTAGCACTTTCCTGTCCTACGAAGCACGAAACCCCTGCTTGCGTGTAGGTGATGTTATGGTGCGTTTTTCTCATTTCGTCCGTGTCAATAGTTTTGAGTTAAATAAATTTCTGTCCGTTTCGCAACCGTATGTTATTTGAGATTTCTCAATGCTACCAACCCCTAAATAAATGTTTGTCCAACAGTCTTTTTCAGAACTGTCTATGTATTCATTCATTCCATAAACATTTTCGTTTTCGTCTTCAAATGTTCCTTCTGCTCCAAAATAAAATACAGGCTCAAGGTCTGCTGTTCCTTGTCTTTGATTTGTTTTCTGTCCGTTAGATTCTTCGTAATAATTATATTCTAAAGTCGAGTAGTTAATTCGTTTAACTGTCAAAACTTGTTTCTTGCTATTCTCAGTCTTTTGATAAGTTACTTGTTGATTTAATGGTAAATCTGTCGGAATGATTATATGCCCAACTCGGTCATTGTTTACGATTATTGTGTCGTCAATGAGTGAAACAGTCTCATAAACACTATGTCGTGCTTTAAATTCAGTTAAAAATGTCTGCGAGTATCTTGACTCGTCTTTAATGAAGAATTTTGTATTTGATTGGCTTGGATTTAATTCATTCCAAATTGTTTCTATAAACTTGCTGTCACCCAAGTCAAAGCAGTAATCGTTGTTCTCCTTTATGTATTGTCCGTTTATTCTAAAACTTCTTTTAGTTCCGTCCTTCAAATGAACTTCAATAAAATAAAGTGGAATTGCTTTTCTCAGTCCGTTTGATTTTGAACTATTAAAATTCTCAACAAATAGTTTCTTCTGGTCGATTGTCAGTTGTTTTGTATTATTTTCCAATGTGTCGGAATGTTCTGCTCTGTTTTTTATTTCAATAAAGTCAACTGTTTCAATGTCGATATTTATTTCTCAAAATTCGATTTAGTCTTTGTATGTCCGCAAGCCGAAAAAGTTGTCAAAATGATAAAGGTCAATATGAATGTTAGTTGTCTCACTGTTGTCTTTTTAAAATGCACCATAACGGTAAGCGCTATAATTAGTTGCCGATTGCGGGCCGCTTTCCTGTCGAAACACACCGAGATTGAAGCGGGGCAGACTGTTTCTTAATCCGCACAGAACCGGCAATTAAATATAGCGTCTTGTTAGGTATAGTTTATTTTTCTCTTTTTAATTGTTTTTAAATGTTTAGGGAAATTTTCGTTCTCTTTAAAGCATCTAATTTCTATCCAATTTCCATATTCATCAAAATCGTACTCGTAGAATTCTTTGTTATAATCAGATTCACTAATAAAACTATAATAACTCGAAGGAAAACCATTTTTGTAGTAATTAAATGTTCTGGTTATGTCTACTTTTTTTTCACTGAGCAAAAGTCCATCAGGATTATATTTGAATTCAATATATTCGTTGTCCTTATTTCTTAACTTGATTTTTAAACCGTTTTTAAAATATTCTGTAGAAATCACAACATCATTTAATTTAGTTGTTTTAATTTCAATCTCACAATCAATAGAAAATTCAAATAAGTATATGTCTTTACGATTTCTAAATTCAGATATGGTTTTAGTTAATCGATTGAGGTCATCATATTCATATCTGTGAGAATGATTGTCCCCCGAAGAGTTCTTAATGTATTTCTTGGTTAAACGTTTAAATTCATCATAAAAATTATTTGTTGTAGATGAACCCCATTTTGTTTTTTGAATAATACTCTCAATTAAATCATTTTTGTATTTATAAAAAGACTCACTATTAATTTCATTATTTAAAGGGTTAATCGATTTTTGAGCGATCAATCTACCTAATGAATCATATTCATATATTTCCTTGTCAATGAATTGGTTTGCTATCCAACTTCCTCTTTTTTCTGTTAGATAGAACTCTTCAAATGATTTGAAATTTCCTTTAGGTGCTTTATCGAATAATTCGTGATTCTGCATTTTTTTAATTATACCTAACTTATATATACGTCTGACGCTATCAGTCCAATCTAACTAAATATGGTTGGCTTGGTCTAGCTGTTGTCAGACTTATTTCATTACAAATATAATTTTATTTTTTTACAAATCATCAAAAGGACTTTTTATTTGTTGCAAACTCTTTGTGCTTACGTGTGTGTATATTTCTGTCGTTTTACTAGAATTATGCCCTAATAATTCCTGGATAAAACGTAAGTCTGTTCCTCCTTCAAGCAGATGAGTAGCATAACTGTGCCGTAACCAGTGTAAAGTAACTGGTTTTTTAATTTTTGCTTTTTCTAAAGATTGTTTTAAAACACTTTGAATGCTTTTTTCAGAATATTGCGTATTTTCAAACTGCCCTTCAAATAACCAGTTTTTAGGTTTATACATTTTGTAATACGTTCTCAGCATTTCAATAACTTTATCACTTATTGGAACAATTCTATCTTTTTTTCCTTTTGATTGTCTTATTATTAGTAGGTTTCTCTTGCTGTCTATATCATTAAATTTTAAATTTAATAATTCACCTCTCCTCAATCCACAAGCATAGATCAAACTCAACATTGCCTTGTGTTTGATGTTGTTTGTACTTTCCAATATCGCTTTTACTTCTTCTTTGCTCAGTACATTGGGTAATTTACGCTCTCGTTTTGGTCTATGGATCAATTCTGGGTTCAATTGTTTGTTTTGAATCTTCGCAAAAAACAACTTTACTGCATTTACAAATTGATTTTGATAGGAAGATGAATACCGATTTGCCAAAATGTAGTCATTGTTGAAAGCAATAATGTCTTCGTTGGAAATTTCATCTGTATTTTTGAAATGAAAATATCGCAAAAATAATTTGATGGCATCGCTGTAGGTTTTTATAGTGTTTTCGCTGTATCGCTTAGATTTTAAATATCTAATATATGTTTTAATGTCCTTCTGTTGTGCTTCTGTCAAAGCTGGCAATTCTATTTTGGCTGTAGTTGTATTGATAGTTGGGTTTGCAACCATATTTTCTTTTTTCATAGCACTGTAATCAACCCATACTTTGCCTTTCAATACCTGGAAAACTTGCTGCGAAATTTTTTCATCATAAGGAAGGTGCCACAATTTGTATGTTTGACTCCAACGCATCAACGGAAAATGAGATTTTAATAATTCTTTCAAATCATTGTCACGCTCGAATTCCAAAGCTATACTAGGATTTCCTTTATAATCAATTGGTTTTACAACTACTTTTTTCATTTTTATTTTAATTCAAAGATATCTTCTCCTAAATTTCGGAACATACATTCGCTATCGCTTTGTATTCCAGTCGATATGACAAGTCAACTTCGAACTACGAACACCAAACTCCAAATATCTTTCATCAACCGAACCACTTCGTACTTCAAAACAACAGTGAAGAAGTAATTGCGAAGGTTGAAAACTCCGAACACCGAACCTCAAACCCAGAACCCCTTTCATCAACCGAAGCACTAGCGAAGGTTGAAAAGCTTCGCCCCTTCAGTCACAAGACCAAAATCGCTTTGAAGACGTAAATATAATTTTTTTCTTTTGAATTGCACACGAATTTTAGTACTTGCACTTAACTTTTAATTCAAGTGAAATTAATTTTTATTACAAAAATCTAGTTTTTGATATTTTGAATTATCCTTTCTTTACTTTGTTTCCTCCGAAGGAGTAGGGGAGTCTTGCTCTTCTTTCTTTTGTTCTTCATTATATTCATACATCATCCAGATAGTGAGTCCAATCAAAAGCAAGAGCATAAACAACTTTCTGTTTTTGTAGAGAGGTTGCGCAGGACGTTTGGTGATGTCTTCATAGGTCGTGCGAAGCTGGTTGAAGTTTTTGTACTTCAAAATGACTTCGTCCGATGGCAACTTGTCTTTTTTGTCTTTATTTAATTTATAGAATTTCATTACTTTTGGGATAGTATGATTTTTTTAAGTTTATCAATCGCTCTGTATAGTTTTATTTTTGCATTTCCTTCTGTTGTTCCTATGATTTCTCCGATTTCTTTGAAAGATTTTTTTTCAAAAAAACGCATATCTATCAAATCCATCTGCTCCAAAGGTAATTGATTTAAAGCTTCAATAACTAATTCTAGTTTTTCATCAGTTGCATCTTCTTTTACTTCCGTCAACAGACTTTTCAAATCATTTTCATTAAGTTCAACTTCTTGTTTTTTGTTGGCTTTTCTGTAATACATATTTACCTCGTTGGAAGCAATTCTGTAGAGCCAAGAAGAGAATGGAAATCCTCTGTCTTCATATTTTTTGAGATTGAGCAATGCTTTAAGAAAAACTCTAGATGTTATATCTGCTGTCGTTTCTTCGTCTCTTACTTTTTTGAATATGAATATAAAGATGGGTTTGTAATAGAAATCATAAAGAGGAGCAAACCGTGCAGGGTTGAGTTTGGCAGCTGCAATGAGTTGCTTTTCTGTAACTGATATCCTTTTGGTCTGCTCCTTCAACTTATGAGTTGTATTAATTCAATTAGTGTAATGCAAACATAATAAAAAGGTACAGATGGTTGATGGGAAAACAGAAATCTGAAAGTTGAAATAGGAAAAATGAGATAATTAGGTAATGGTTAATGATTAATTGTTAATGGTTAATTGTTAATGTTTAATTGTTAATGTTTAGTTGTTAATTTGATAATGTTTTTGTCACTTCGACCGAAGTGGAGAAGTCTAAAAACTAGAGTTAATAATTTGAAAATGATATTAGGTAAAAAAAACTTTGTGAACCTTTGCGAATAGTCTTTATAGACGCTTTGGTCTATACAAGTGCGTGCTTTGCGGTTAAATGACTTTTTGTTGTCTAATGTCGTTTGATGGTTTTTAAAGAAGGAAAAATATCAAATTATCAAACTCCGAACTCCGAACAACAAACTCCGAACAACAAACTCCGAACTCCAAACACCAAACTCCGAACAACAAACTCCGAACTCCAAACACCAAACAGTTATTCCTCCTCGCTTTCGGATTGACTTTTAGAAACTTTAGTTTCTCCAAAATATTTTACAAATAATTCTGGGTATTTTTCAGACCACTCATTGAATCTTTCGTGATCTCCCATTTGACCAGTCATCAGTAAATAGTTTACTTCAATTTCTTCATCAGACATTGTCACTCCTTTTTTGTTGACAATAGCACCTTTGGCACTGTTGGGTTCTTCATCTATTGCATCAGGTACACCATCACCATCACTATCCAAAGGACATCCATTTGCGTCAACTTCCCAACCTAGAGGAGTTTTTGGACATAAATCTGATAAGTCATAGACACCATCTTCATCAGCATCACTAATATCAATGGTTTCTGCTTCTTTGTCTCTAATGATTTCGTCAGCAGTACGGAAAGGTTTTCCAAAACTCCAGCCTATCGATAAATTAATATTGTCAAATCTATCTTTCTTATCGTTAGAAGTCACACCATCTATTTCATTGGAAAAGGTAAAAAAGTGTTTGTAACTCAAATTCACAAAAAGATTGTGTGTTACTTTTAAACCAACTCCTGCTTCAAGAAATAAATATGGAAAATTACTTTTTTCAGTAATCACTTCTGTTTCAAAATCATAATCTCTATTCAATAATATTGCTTCAGCAGCATTCGGACTGTTTTCTTCAATGTTTCTAATATTTCCGTCAGACCAATAGTGGTATGTTTGTTTGTTTTCATCCATTAAATCAGTTTTAACATTAAAAACTGAGAATCCTAGACCACCACCACCAAAAATAGAAATGCTTTGTTGCTGGCTAAAAACTTTGTCGTTGTCCAATCTATAGAAAACACCTAAATCACCACCAAAAATAGAAGTACTGAAATTCTTAACAATATTGCTATCTATTCCTATATGACCCAATTTATTATAGTTGATATTTGCTTTACCAAACATAGCTTTAGAAAAAGGGTGCATATAAAACAAATGCGCACTAGAAGTAGCACTTCGTGCACCAGAAAATTCATAAACACTATTTAAGTCGCCATAATAGTTGGTAGATCCAAGACCAAAACCAATTGCTGGATTCATTGAAAGATATTCGTATTCTTTTGTAAATTGACCTACAAGCGAATTAGAAGTAATTAATAGTGTGAAACTTAAAAGGTAGTGATTTAATTTCATTTTAGTTGGTTTTAACGATACTTTTGGAAACTACATTAGTTTCAGATTTAATCACGAAACTATATGTTCCCTGTGCTAATGTTGAAATATTTAATTTAGCATAATTTACGCCTATGTGAAGATTACTCATAACATCAGTAAACACTTCTTTTCCTTGCATATCAAATACTTGAATCGTTAATTCTTCATATTTGTTTAAGTAAATTTGGAAGGTTACTTCATCATAAGCGGGATTTGGATAAGCACCAAATACAATAAATTGTTGGTAATCTAGGTTTTCAATTCCAGCATTAATTGGTAAAGGTAATTCGGGAGCCAAAGGTACTATACTATTAGCAGGTCTCACAGAAAAACCACTCGCTTGATTTGCGCATCTTTCTCCATCATTTACTAAATATGCTTCACCAAAATATTGATTGGTGTTTGGGTCTAAGATATCATCTAAATAGTAAAAATCAAATTGAGTTCTTTGTTTGTTAACATCCAAAATTCCATAACCTCTTTTGGTTAATTCAAAGTATTGATTGTGTGGGTTGGAACTTTGTATAACAAAATTAGGGACTCCAATTGGAGCTCCTGGTGAAGTAACACTTGTTGTTACAAATTCAACTCCAGCAGAACCAGTACAATTACCAGCATTGTAATTGCTATGAGGAATATCATTTACCCAAGAAGTATGAATATCTCCAGTCAAAACTATGATGTTTTCAATATTGTTATTTATAATATGATCCAAAAGTTGCTGACGTTCATAATCATAACCATCCCATTGATCGTAGTTTAAAACTACACCCACTAACTCAAGAGGAGCCATCATCACTTGATTACCGATTATATTCCATTGTTTATTTGAATTACTTAAATTGTTGGTCAACCAATTGTATTGTACTGAACCTAATAGACTTCTAGTTGGGTCACTTGCTTCAGCAGCGCCACCTTGTTCGTCTCTTCCTTCAATTCTAGTATCAATCATTGGCATATTTATCAAATCTCCAAATTCGAAAGAACGATAAATTCTCAAATCTCCAGGGAGCGGAGAACGAATAGGAAGCCACTCGTGATATGCTTGTGAAAAACTTACTTTTCTATCAGCCCAACTACCTTCTGTACCAGGATCGTGATTTTCAGCACCATCTTTATAAGAGTCATTAGCACTTTCGTGATCGTCCCAAACATTTATAAAAGGATATTGTTGGTGTAATTTTCTTAAATCTTGATCTAGTCTATAATGAGAATGTCTAACTCTGTAATCTTCCAAAGTAATAATTTCATTTGGTGGTTCATTTTCTCTTCCTGCTATATTCGAAGAATAACCTCCAACAGCGTATTCATAAATATAATCTCCTAAATGTAAAATACAATCAATGTCATTTCTGTTCATTAAATGTCTGTAAGCACCAAAATATCCATGCTCATAATTGGAGCAAGATACTACACCAAATCTTAAACTATCAACATCTCCAACTGGTGCAGTTTTGGTTCTACCTCTTATAGAGAAGTGGTTCAAAGCTCTAAAATCGTAATAATACCAAGTATTGGGTTGCAAACCTGTAACATCTTCTTTGAATGTCCAATCATTTGCTTCAAATGCAGTTCCGATACCAGAATTCACAATATTAGTCATATTGGTATCTGTCGCTATTCTCCATTCTACTGTTACGCTATTTGTAGTAAGTGTATCATCTGTTATTCTTGTCCAAATGATAACTCTATCAGACAATGGGTCTCCTGAAGCCACTCCGTGATAAAAAGGATAGAGTTCTGAAAGGTTTTTCTCTCGTAAAAAGTCATCTTGAGCAATACTAGAAACCCCAGTAATTAGAATAGTTAAGGCAAGTAGAAGTTTTTTCATAATTTGGTTTTATTTTTTTATTGAATGATTACTTTTTGCGTTATGTTATTGATTTTAAAATATATACTCCTGTAGAAATATTGTGTTCTGATAAATTTATTCTAGTTTCACCTTGAAGGTCGGTTTTGTTGTAAACCATTTTTCCTTCCAAGTTAAATATTTGCAATTGATATTTGTTATCGTTTTCAAGAACAACATTCACAAAATCTTTTGCTGGGTTGGGGTAGATGGTTATTTTATTTTCAGATGTATTATCAATATTTTCATTGATGCTTACTGTTGTGTTGTGTGTATATTTCAAAAACAATTTTGCAGATTTAGAAGCGTCTTCATCTCTTGAATAAGCACTTCTAGTTCCCGAACCTTCCAATATAAAAGTCATGGCATTTCCTATTTGCCATCCCGGTCTTGAAGTAATTTCTGTTACAATATTAGAAATATCAGGTGTTCTTTCGTTAATTCCACTTGAATTATTACTCCAAGGTGCTGCTATCCAATTTACATCAGATTGTGTAAGTGTTCTACTTGAGATGTTGTAATCGATACTGGCGAAACCTACAGAGTTATCTACATTTTCTCCTTTGATAATTACGTCAGAAGTACCTGATTGATTTTCATCAGCTGTAAATTGTATATACGCTTCAATTACATTAGCGCCTTGAGGAATTTCAACTCCACTAAATCTAAATCCACACCATTGATTATTATCTGGAATAGGCCAAGTCAATTGTTCCACTATAATTTCAATGTCAGAACTTGTCAAATCAACACTTCCATCGTCTTTATTTTCTTCCGCATCATCATTATTTGATGATAAAGGAACGGTAATTTCGATTTCACCTGCATACACTTTTACTTCGTCTGAGACATTATGCCAACCCTCAGCATCAATTGCCCACGCAGTAATTACATATTGTCCGTTATTAGGAATTGTCCAATTGAATTCATAAGGACTTGATAAATCACTTCCTAAATAAACATCATTGACATAAAATTTCACCTCTTGAACTGAACTACTCATTGAACTTGCATCAGCTGTAATGGTTACATTTTGAGGTTGACTGAAAAATTGTTGGTGAAAAGGGTAAGTAACATCTATATTAGGTCTGTCAATAGTTTTGTGATTTACAATATAGACCACATTTCCATTGGAGGGATTCCAAATATTAATTCCACTTGGCGGGGTAAATTTATCATTGTCTGATACGCTTCCCACACTTGCTGCATTATCTGTGGCAACAGTTCTAATTTCAATCGTATCTTTTCCTATTTTTAACCAATGAAAACTATTAAAACTTCCTGAATTTCTTGTCCAATATTTATCCCAATCATTTGTCCTTAGTGGTGCTCCCCAACAACCTTCTCCGATATAAACAGAACCTCTTAAAGTGTCCAATTCAAAACCATCTTCACTGTTGGGACCGGTACTTGGTTTAACGGGCCAAGTCGTTTTTACATCGTGTGCATCACTTTCAACAACAAGTTGTACTCCATAATCGTAAAACAATTGAGCCCAAGCATTGTAATGAGCATCACCATTAGATTTTTCGCTCGTATGAGGTCTCATACAGGTGTGATATTGAGCAATACTCCAATCGTGATTATTGGCATTGGCAATTAAATCATTTTCTAGCCAAGTAGATTGATTTCCTGCAACGGATACTTCAGTATTTAAGGTGTAAATTCTTAAAAAATTACCTCCAACAGACAAAGCAAAGTATTCATCAGTTCCAGGAATATCAAACATATCAATGACTGTCCCTGCTGATAGTTCGTGATTGCCTCTTTCCCAGACTGTTGCTACCATTTTTCCGTCACTAGTTGTTGTCAATTGCCAATCATCCATCCATGTTCCCCATTCCAATCCTGTGTTGAGCCAAGTGTAATCTCCACCAAACATTACCAAATCAGGTCTTAATTTTGAAACCATTAAGTTGGCCGCTTCTCTTGGGCTATTATCCAAATATGCTCTACTGTCTCCACCTGCTAACACAGAAATGGGTTCAGAATTTCCCATTGGAGTTGTTTTGAACCAAAATCTAGGAGAAACGCCATCGCTATCAACAATTACAAAATAGTAAGCAGTATTAGGAGAAAGACCTGTAAGTCTAGAAAAAGTATTGTTCATCCCATTTGCAGAAACACTTCTATCTACACCATGAGACAAAGGGTAAGAAGCCCAATTTTGTCCAAAATCTGTAGTGCCATAATAAACCATAGCACCAGAACCACCGTTTTGATCCCAACCAATTACTACAGAAGATGAAGGGTCATCTCTTAGCGAAAGTCTGTATCTTCTGGTAGCAGCCAAAGATTCTGTTATAGAAGAAAACAAAATGGTAAATAGCATTAAACTTTTAAATAGGTTCATACAAATAAAATTAAAAAATTACTTTTGTTGTTGAATATAGTACAAAAATAAAAAAATAATAACATTATATTAACCTTTATATAAATAAAATTTAATGTTTTCTTTACTTAGAGTAAGTGTTTTCTTAATGTTTTTGGGAAGGGCTTACGAGCATATAAGGTGGATTGGACCATTTAGAGATATCTTTTATCATCCACAAGGCTTTGGTGGTTGGTTTGCTAATTTTGTTGATAAACCTTTAAATGAAATTTACAATGACCATTTTTATGAAAATGCAGTAAGTTATTTTTCTGATGGGGTAGGTATTTTATATCTTTTGGCGGCAATAGTGATTTTGTTTTACGAAAAACTTTCCAAATTAAAATGGTTGGTTTATGTAGCAACATACTTTTTATTATTGACATATTTTGGTTATTTGTATGGAAAGAATTTAGATCAATATGGAATGTTTGTAGAGCATGCCGCTCAATTTATAATACCATTTGCTTTTATTTGGCAATATGAAAAAAAGGAGTTTAGAGTGCATTTTTGGGGAACTATTGCGATTGCAATTACTTTTTTTGCTCATGGACTTTATGCTTATGGATATTATCCTCAACCCGGTAGTTTTGTGGATATGATGATTCTCGGTTTCAAAATGAATGAAGATACTGCGAGATATACATTAAAAATTATTGGAGTTTTAGATTTTGTTTTTGCTGGTATTGTACTGCTTAATTTATATGTTCTATTTGGGAATAAAATTCATGTAAGTTTACACTTGTTGTTGAAAATCTTTTTATATTATGGTTTGATATGGGGCGGTTTGACTGCGCTTGCAAGAATTTACATCCCTTTTAATGGAGATATGATTATTCATTCTTTTGATCAGTATTTTTTTCAATTTTTAGTAAGGCTTCCACACTTTATTATTCCTCTGGTTTTGTTGTTAAAAATGAATAGAATAAAGGTTTGAAAACTAAAATTTAAAACTATAATTAATCATCCTTATATTTATGATAAATAGCATGTTGAATGAAGGCAAGGTGTTAAACTGAGGGTGTGAAATTTACGTAAGATTAAAGAAGTGAAATTCATATTATTCAAAATTTGATGACTCTAATTTTAAACATAAAATATTTGTAAAACCTAATTTATTTCGACTGACTCATAAGCCATTTTATTGCCTCTTCTTCTTTTGATTTTAGAAATGACTTTATTGGTATTGGCTTTTTTTTGTGTTGTACCATTTTGGAATAGAAATTCACAATGATTCTTTGTGGAAGAGAATTTACTAAAATTACCTCAGCGGTTTTTAAATCAAAGTTTGCCAACTCCTTCTTTGCTTCTATTGTCGGTACATGAAAACTTTTTGAGGCATCAATCAACACAGGCATTGCTTTGCCATTGCATATTATATCGCACATTTTAAGATGTTCCAAAGCCTCTTCTAAATCAAAAGTTTCGTTGTTTTCAAGAAAAGTGACTCTTAAAAAACCTCTTTCATCGTATTCAAATTCAGCAGTTTTAGTTTTCATTTGTAGTAGTGAGTCATCAAATATATAAATATTATTAAATAATACCAATGTTTTTTTATGTGAAAAAATAAACGAATGTAACTTTTGTAACGCATGGATAACTTTTCATTTTCTAAATTTGCATCATGAAAGTGAATCTTTACTTTTTGATTTTCATATCATTTTTGCTTTTTACAACGGCAAAAACAGCTCAAAATCCTGAAGGTTTTGATCAAATGGTAAAAAGTTATCTTTCAGAAACAGTTCCTACTAAAAAACCGATTGAAATTGCTGATGAAAATTTTATTTTTCTAGACGCAAGAACCAAAGAAGAGTTTGAAGTGTCTCATTTGCCCAATGCCATTTATATTGGTTATGATGAAATACTTTGGAATGTTTTGGATACCATAAACAAAGATAAACCAATAGTTGTTTATTGTAGTATAGGATACAGAAGCGAGAAAGTAGGGGAGCAGTTGATGGCAAAAGGCTATCAAAAAGTATTTAATTTATATGGTGGAATTTTTAATTGGGCAAATAATGATTTTCCAGTTTACAAAGGAGAAAATTTGACAAATGAAGTGCATGGTTACGCACAAAGATGGTCAATTTGGCTCGATAAAGACAAAATAACAATAGTAACAGGAGATTTAAAATTAATAGATATGTGGGATAATATTATCAATTCGTACAAAGGCTTTGCTGGATGGGTTTTCAGTGAAGTTACATTTCAGACAGAAGTTTGGTATCAAAACTATTTTTTGTGGCTTTTGGTGATTTCTGCAATTGTGTTTGCTCTCGAAATTATTTTTCCTTGGCGAAAAAACCAAAAAATATTCAGAAAAGACTTCTGGATGGATTTTACTTATATGTTTCTCAATTTTTATGTTTTCGCTTTTTTTCTTACAGGTTTTTATGTTTTGATAGGTCAATTGATTGCATATACAGGCGTTGATATGGTTTCTTTTTCATTGTTGGATCTCAGTAAATTCCCAATTTGGGCAGCCTTGTTGATTTTCTTTATTGCTAATGATTTTGTGCAATGGTTTACGCATTATTTATTGCACAAATATCCAGCCCTTTGGGAGTTCCACAAAGTGCATCATTCTGTCAAAGAAATGGGGTTTGCAGCACATCTTCGTTATCATTGGATGGAAAATGTTTTGTATAAACCTCTCAAAACATTGGTGGTTCTAGTTTTGTTTGGAGTTGAACCTCAAATAGCATTTATCGTTCACTTCTTTAGTATTGCCATCGGACATCTCAATCATGCGAATCTGAATTTGGATTATGGACCTTTCAAATACATTCTCAATAATCCCAAAATGCATATATGGCATCATGCAAAGGAATTGCCCAAGGATTTCAAAAACGGAATGAATTTCGGAATTTCATTGAGTATTTGGGATTATATTTTCAAAACAGCACACATTCCTCATGATGGAAGAGATATCGAATTGGGATTTGATGATGAAGAAAACTTTCCTAAAACAATTTTGGAGCAATCAATTTATCCTCTGAATAAGAAGAAGTGATTCATAGTTAAAATGTAATTCCTTTTTAGAATTTTATGTTGCTAAAAATAAATAAAACTTATCACTAGTATTTCACTTAGACGCTCCGTGTCCTCCGTGTCTCTGTGGTTTATTTATAGTAATTTCATTTCTAAACAAATATAAATTTATTTTACTAAAATTTTGATTTCAAACTTCATCTAACTCTTTTATCGTATTTTTTTGAACCACAAAGGCACAGAGAGCACAGAGTTGACTATATATCTCGTTAATTATACGTTTACAACATCAATAAACTTAAAAAGACTTATTCTGTTTACTCCTAAAATTACATTTTACCTCCGTGTCCTCCGTGTCTCTGTGGTAAATTTAACAAATTATTATTCAATAATATATGTAATTATGTCGTGGGTATAGATTTTCGTATATTTTGTATTGATTTTTACAAAATCGATTACAAAATAGAAAGCTGTAAAGAGACAACCTTTTGATTGATGTAAAGATTTCATTTTCGTCCTATTAAACTACAACTTAATTTCAAATTCTTTTGCACTAAACAAAAAAAATATTTGCCAATCTAAAATATTCTTATCTTGCATTTGCTTTTTAAAAGATGGAATATTTATATGAGTGAAAAACGTGATGTAAAGGTTTATGAAAATTTTCATATTCTTCTTTGGTTATTAAAAGACATTTGTTGGGTTACTGGACAGGCAGTAATGGGAACAATTATGATTGTTCCTACAGTTTCAATGGCAATATATATTGCTTGGGTAACTCGTCATTCAAAAGTAGATTTTTATCACAACATGGCTGTAGTTTGTTGGATTACCGCCAACTCGTTATGGATGTTGGGAGAGTTGTATTTTGATGAAACACCATTGCAAATTTATTATGAATATTCTAGATACACAGCGCTCACTTTGTTTGCTGTGGGAATAGGTTTTGTTTTGTGGTATCACATAAGAAAAAGATTAAAAAAGAATGAAGAAAATTAAATTTTACACCTCTAAAATTGGTTTGACAATACTGTTGTTATTGCCCGTTTACCTAATAGCCCAAACAGCAAGTGAATTGCACGAATTGGTAGGAAATACTATTAACAACGACCCATTAGAAGCACAAAAATATGCCTTAAAAGGAATGGAAATCTCCAAAGACGATACTCCCGAAAGAGTGGATGCTATGAACGACATGGGTAACGTATATTACTACCTTGACGAATACGAAAAAGGAGAAGAAATTCTCTCTAAATCAATGGAAATTGCTGAGAAAATCAACTATCAAAATGGTTTGGGTGAAGGAGCTTTAACGATGGGGTATATTTTTCTTTTAAAAGGGCAATATTCTGATGCGCTTGAAAAGTTAACTATAGGAATTGAGGTGTTTGAAGCTATCAAAAATTACAATGGTTTAGCTCAATGTTATAATGTAATGGGTTCTATAAATTACATGCAAGAGCACTACGAAAAAGCATTAGAATATTTCGAAAAAGCATTAAAATATGGCGATAAAGTAACTCAATCTGACAGTTATGTAAATATGAGTCAGATATATATGAGTTTAGAGTCTTTTGCAGAAGCTAATAAATATGCAGAAATAGCCTTTGAATTAGGAAAAGAAAATGGAGATAATTATGTTATCGCCTCTTCATTAGATTTATTAGGTCAAGTTTTGACACATGATAAAAAATATGAAGCATCTTTAAATAAGTTGTTTGAATCCCTAACTTTAAAAGAGGCTTTACAAGATGATCAAGGAACTTCGGCAACTTTGTATTATATTGGTTTGAATTACAAAGGACTCAATCAGATTGATACTGCTTTGCATTATATTACTCAATCTTACGAAACTGCCGAATCGATTGGTGCTAATGAAGAAATGAGATTGTCATTGAGCGAATTGGCAAAATTGCACGCAATTAAAGAAGAGTATAATACTGCTTTTAATTTTCAAACAAAGTTTATCGAAATCAACGAAGCGATGAGAAACGATCAGGCTTCGAAGAAAATTGCAGAAATGGAAAACCAGTTGGCTCAAAAAATTCAAGAAGACCAAATCTTGATGATGGAGCAAGAAAAAGAACACAGCGAAATGATGTTCAAAATTTATGTCTGGGCTGGAATTTTCATATTGTTGATGATTCTTTTGGGTGCTGGAGCAATATATAAAAGATATACTGAAAAGAAAAAGGCTCATGCCGAAATGGAGGCAAAAAACCATATTATCGAGCAACAAAAACATGTGCTTTTAGAGCAAAAACACGTTTTGGAAGAAAAGAATACTGAGATTATGGACAGTATTACTTATGCCAAAAGAATCCAAACAGCGATTTTGCCTTCTGACAGATTTTTTCAAGAAAAACTTCCCGAAGCTTTCGTTCTATACAAACCCAAGGATATCATTGCAGGAGATTTTTACTGGTTGGAAGATACAGGAAATAAAATACTTTTCGCTGCAGCAGACTGTACAGGACATGGAGTGCCTGGCGCTATGGTAAGTGTTGTATGCAACAATGCACTCAACAGAAGTGTGCGAGAATTTTCATTATTAAATCCTGCTAAAGTTTTAGATAAAACAAGAGAATTAGTAATTGAGCAATTTGAAAAAAGTGAAAGCGAAGTAAAAGACGGAATGGATATTTCTATTTGTGCATTCCAAAAGGAAATGATATTTCAAAGTTAGAATGGGCTGGTGCATAACTATTTGGATTGTAAGAAAAATTTCGGAAGGAAATCTAACAGCCACTAATCTCAATGAAAACAGCCCAAGTCATTGGGAACCCAATAAAACAGAGCAAGAAATTTACAATCTTTTTGAAATAAAAGCAGACAAACAGCCCATCGGAAAATATACCAATCCTTATCCATTCACATGTTGGAATCATTGGAATTGAAAAAAAAGAGGACACTGTATATATTTTCACTGATGGATATGCCGATCAATTTGGTGGAGAAAAAGGCAAAAAAAAATTCTTAGGCGCCAATTTCAAAAGTTATTCTTAAATATTCAAGAAGCACCCATTCAAAATCACAAAAATGATTGACGATGTCTTGAAGAATATGTGCAAGGTCACGAACAGATTGATGATGTGTGTGTTATAGGCGTGCGCATTTAGTGTTCGCGTTTAGTAGTCGTGGCTTGATGTTCGTGGTTTTGATTTTTGGGTAACCAACTTTCATTATGCGACTTCTCCACAAGCAAAGACGCTTTGGTCTTTATTTATAAGTAGAAGTGGACAGAGAGATTTGAATGTCACATCGAGTAAATATTTCATATTTACATCATAAGTTAAAATGACATGAATATTAATTCCCATTTGTAGAGTAATAAAGGGGGAGGAAATTTTTTCTCCCGTAAATCTCGCCGATTTATTCTGGCGTGCACATCTGCGTAATCTGCGGGAACTATTCGTAATATCGTTTCTTTTCATTGTTACTGAAGAGATAGGACATAAAACTGTATTAGAGATATCATTTTATTTAAGCCCCAATTAACCGCAAATAACTAAAAGTCAAAAGCCAACTGCCAACTGCTAAAAACTAACAGCTAACCGCCAATAACTAAACTACTAAATAGCCAACCCTTAATCACTAAAACATTAACTTATTTTTGCTTTTTAAATTTTTAAACTACTTTTACCTATCAAAATATTTATAGTTTGAAAAAATTAGCATACCCAATACTATTACTACTCATTGCAGCAGCCTGCAACCGCAGCCCAAAAGATGATGGAACATCACCCGCACCGCTTTTTCCTCAACCCAAAAGTGTTGATGCCAAACCCGAAGGTGGTTATATAGTTAACCCCGTATCAGGCGATACCATACAACCCATCATTTTAGAAAGTGGCGACACCTTGATTACAGGAGTACCCATCCCTGCAATGGGAAAAGTTATACATCCCGATAGCGTAACACAACCCAAAGTGGTGCCTTATATACCTTCTAGCAGCACCTACAACGCCCACCCCAACCGCCATAAGATACCCGAAAATCTTACGAAAATTTCAGTAAACAAAGACTCATTAACCACAATCCCGATTTCTCTCCCCCATTTGGCGGTAGCAGGGATTGACACCACACATTACCTTATTAACTCCACTGGCGACACGGTAAAAACAGGAATACCTATTCCAGCCAAAGGTAAAACCGTGCCCACCATCCAGCCCCAACCCACGCCCGCACTCCCTCCTGCCTTTAAAGATGCTGCCATTGCCAACCTCCAATACTTAGATGTGGACCAAGGCATGAACTCCTCATACGTCTTGTCCATCTTAGAAGATAAAAGCGGAAACCTTTGGTTCGGTACATATGGCGGAGGCGTATCGAAATACGATGGAAAATCCTTTACGCATTATACCGAAAAGCAAGGCCTCTCAAATAATAGGGTCAGGGCCATCTTAGAAGATAAAAGTGGAAACCTTTGGTTCGGTACAGATGGCGGAGGCGTATCGAAATACGATGGTAAAACCTTTACGCATTATACCGAAAAGGAAGGCCTCTCAAATAATTACGTTTGGGCCATCTTAGAAGATAAAAGCGTCCCGATCGGTGTAGGGATTTGGTTCGGTACATCTGGCGGAGGCGTATCGAAATACGATGGTAAAACCTTTAAGCATTATACCGAAAAGGAAGGTCTCTCAAATAATAGGGTCCAGTCCATCTTAGAAGATAATTCCGATAGTCATCGGAACGGAAATCTATATATTGCGACAGAAAAAGGGCTTAACGTTATTGCGCTTGATATTGGGACGCAATCGCAAATCCTGCCTGACCGACAGTCAGGAGTAAAAGAAACGACAAAAGTTTCAAAAAATCCACAAATATCCATACATACTTTTGAAAAAGGAGATGGATTAAAGGCGTTAGACTTCTTTGCAAATAGTGCCTTTATAGATAGTAAAAACCGCGCTTGGTGGGGAGGAGGCAAAGGGTTAGAAATGCTGGATTTGAATAAATTTAGCATAGCACAAATTCCACCTGCCATTTATTTAAAGCAATTGGATATCAACGAGCAATTTATTGATTATAGAAATATAACAGACAGCCTTGGAAATGAAATAACCTTTAATGGTGTACAAAAATTTGAAAATTATCCACTGAATTTAAAATTATCGTACGATAAAAACCACCTCACCTTTCATTTTGTTGCCATAGATTGGTCTGCTCCGCATAAAATACAATACAGTTATCGAATGCTAGGGCTTAATGATAATTGGAGTAACCCTTCAAAAGAAGCCAAAGCAGAGTATCGTAACTTATCGTATGGCACTTATGCTTTCCAAATCAGAGCCATTGGTGAAAGTGGTGAATGGAGTGAACCGTTTGAATATACGTTTACTATAAATCCTCCTTGGTGGCACACTTGGTGGTTTAGATCGCTATGCGTTCTCCTCGCTCTCATTCTCATACTCATTCTGATCAAATGGCGAACAGCCGCTCTTATCAAACGCCAAAAAGAATTAGAAAAAACAGTAGAAGAACGTACAGAAGAATTGGTTCAAAAAAATATAGTTGTAGAACAACAAAAACACTTAGTAGAAGAAAAACATAAAGAAATCACCGACTCCATTAACTACGCTGAACGTATTCAAAGAAGTTTTTTGGCATCACGAGAGATGCTTGACGCAAACCTAGGGGTCACTTCGAGTGTACCGCAACAGCGGGATGTATCGAGAAGCGAACCCGGTTATTTTGTCTTCTTCCAACCCAAAGACGTGGTAAGTGGAGATTTCTACTGGGCTGGGAAACTTACAAACGGAAATTTCGCAATCGTAAACGCAGACAGTACTGGGCACGGAGTGCCAGGCGCTATTATGAGTATTTTGAATATTTCCTCCATAGAAAAAGCAGTTGACAAAGGACTGGTTCAACCCAATGAAATTTTTAACGATACCCGAAAAACAATCATTGAGCGCCTCAAAAAAGACGGCAGCCCAGAAGGAGGAAAAGATGGAATGGACGCAAGTTTAATCAGTATAAATCCTGATAAAACGAAAATGACTTATGTAGCAGCTCAAAATCCTATCTGGATTATCCGAAATGAAGAACTTATTGAAATTAAGCCAGAGAAAATGCCCGTTGGTAAACATGAAAATGACAAAGAACCATTTATTGGAGGAGAAGTTGATTTACAAAAAGGAGATTTAATCTACACCATAACAGACGGTTTTCAAGATCAGTTTGGCGGAGAAAAAGGCAAAAAGTTTATGGTTAAAAAAATGAGAGAATATTTAATCTCCATTTCTAATTTATCCATGAAAGAACAACATCAAAAATTAAATGATGTTTTTACAAATTGGAAAGGTGAGCACGAGCAGGTAGATGATGTCTGTATTATCGGTGTTCGCGTTTAGTAGTCGTGGTTTGATGT
>JAGYKU010000039.1 GCA_018401455.1 Flavobacteriales bacterium | reverse complement strand
AAGACTTCAAGACTAAAGATTTTAAGATAAAAGACTTTAAGACTTGTGATTTGTAAAATGTATTACGTCTTAAGTCTTACGACTAATGTAGCAATTATTTCATATCTCAGATATCATATTTCTGATTTCATCTTTCCGATTTTCTATCTCAGATTTCAACTTTCAACTTTCTGATTTCAAATTTCCTATCTCAGATTTCTGATTTCCTATGAAGCTTATCAAAAAGTAAATTCAACACCTAAGTTTAATCCAAATGACCAATAAAAAAAACGAAAAGCATATTCTTTAGATGGATCTCTAAATCTCAATGCCGTTGAAAATGATGGTTGCATATAGAAATGCACTTTGTTTTGAGGTTTAAACACCATTTTTGAACTTATCTCAAAGCGTTGATGAAATTCTGAAATATAAATATTCTCAAGTTCTTGATTAGAATAAATAATTGAAATCCCGTTAATCGTATCTGTTTGTAAATTTTCATTTCTAAGCCCTGATTTATAAAAACGTCCGATTCCATAAGTTACAAAAGGTATCAATTCAAATTTCTCATTCGAAACCAAAGTGAAGCCATATCCCAAATTTAGTGTTATACCTTTAGTAGCGTAAATAGTATTAATTCTTCCTATACCAGATTCAGGACTATTGGGACTAGTTACTTCATATTCAGTTCTGGCATTATATGAATGTTGTTGTAGCGATACAATTAAGTTGTTTTTCTTGTTTTTATGATGGTAGTTTAAATTAAAACTATGAGCCATTGCTGGCGTATATGATTGATATTCTTTGGGAAATGAATAAGATGAAACTTGAGGCGCAAAAGATAAACTTAAAGAATTGTATTGTGAAACGCCTTTTATAAAAATACAAAACATTAATAAAAGTATAGTTAGTTTTTTCATATATGTATGATTTAGAAGAGTTGATAGTATTATTTACTTTAATAATCCAAGTAAAACTAAATTAGCGAGATACACAAATTATTTTGCAAGTTTTTTTTGTTTTATTTCAAAAGACTTCAAGACGAAAGACTTTAAGACTTGTATTTTGTAAAAACGTATTACATCTTAAGTCTTACGACTAATGTAGCAGTTACTTTCTATCTCTGATTTCATATTTCGTATCTCTGATTTCAAATTTCTGATTTCATCTTTCCTATTTCAGATTTTTTCAATAACCGAGACGTTTACGAAGGATTTTTGCTTCCACTTTTAACTTCAAATCTAGACATCTCCACAAGGTCGATGTGACAAGATTATTAACAATTCTTTCCTATTTCAACTTTCCTATCTCAGATTTCATCTTTCTGATTTCAACTTTCCTATCTCAGATTTCAAATTTCATCTTTCTGATTTCAACTTTCCTATCTCAGATTTCTGATTTCACACCACAAATAGCATTCACACAATTCTGTCCATCAATCGCTGCGGAAACAATTCCTCCTGCATAGCCAGCACCTTCGGCACAAGGATATAAACATTTTATGGAAATATGCTCGAAGGTTTCTCTATCTCTTGGAATTCTAACAGGCGAGGAAGTTCTGGATTCTGTTCCGTGAATGACGGCATCATTGGTAAGATATCCTCTCATTTTTTTACCAAAAGCCTCGAATCCTTCTCTTAAATTTTTGGCAATAAATGGCGGTAAAACTTCATTCAAATCTACAGAAACAAGCCCGGGAAAATACGATGTTTTGGGTAAATCTTTAGAAGGTCTTTGTTTTACAAAATCTATGAGTCTTTGGGCGGGAACTTGTTGTGTTTTGCCTCCTGCCAACCAACATTTTTTTTCTACACTTTTTTGAAACTCCAAACCTGCTAAAGGGCCATATTGATGAAATTCTGGAATGTCTTCCCATTTCACTTCTGTAACTATTCCTGAATTGCTGTATGGATTATTTCGCTTACTTGGTGACCAGCCATTGGTAACTACTTCGCCATTATCTGTAGCGCATGGCGCAATGATTCCACCTGGACACATACAAAAGGAATAAACACCTCTGTCTTCGGTTTTGTGTACCAAACTATAAGAAGCAGGAGGTAAATACTCGCCTCTATCTTCCATTTTGTATTGAATACTATCGATGAGTGATTGGCTATGTTCAACTCTCACTCCTAGTGCGAATGGCTTGAACTCAATGTCTATGTTTTTCTTAAAAAGTAATTCATAAACATCTCTGGCACTATGACCCGTAGCCAAAATTAACTGTTCACAAGGTATTTTAGTCGAACCATTTATTTCAATTCCAACGATTTTGTTATCCGAAATAGAAATGTCTGTCAATTTAGAATCGAAATGAAATTCGCCTCCTTTTTCTATAATTGTTTCTCGAATATTTTCTATAATTTGAGGAAGTTTGTTCGTTCCAATATGCGGATGCGCATTGACAAGGATATCTTCATTGGCGCCAAAATAAACCAATTGTTCTAGTATTTTTCTTACACTTCCTTTTTTCTTGCTTCTTGTATAAAGTTTTCCGTCAGAATAAGTTCCTGCACCACCTTCTCCGAAACAATAATTGGAATCAGGATTCACTTCTTGTTCTTTGGTGATTTTGGCTAAATCCTTTCTTCTTTCTTTTACTTTCTTTCCTCTTTCAAAAATTATGGGTTTGCATCCATTTTCTATGGCTTGCAATCCTGCAAACATTCCTGCGGGACCAGCACCAATGATATGAATTACTTTAGCATTATAAGTAAGTTTTTCAAAATGGAAATCTATTTTTACATCAGGTGCTTTTTCTTGAATATAAACCTCAATAGTGAGTAAATATCTTACAGGAACTTTTCTAGCATCAATAGATCTTTTGGAAATTTTGAAATCGAAATCGGTTTTCAAATTAAGTTCTTGAGCGACTTCATTTTTAATGGCTTTTTCATCAAAAGCAATTTCGGGCAATACTAGTATTTGTATTGATTGTATCAAAAGGAATGTAGATTAAAAAACATCGTCATCATCATCAGACTTATCAAAATCTGAATCAAAACTTGTGTCAGAATTCATTTTTGAAGGCAAAGTATAGTTGGCAAAACCATCATCAAAGTCATCACCTCCTGTGAAGTTAGAAACTGCACTTGTTGTATATTCACCATCAAAAGCATCTAAATTATCAAACTTAGCAAATTTTCCAATAAATTTTAATCTTACGTCTTCAAGCGAACCATTTCTGTGCTTTGCGATGATAATTTCTCCTTGACCTGCACAAGGCGTATTGTCTGGCCAAGTGTCTAATTGGTAATATTCGGGTCTGTATATAAAACAAACAATATCCGCATCTTGCTCAATTGCTCCCGACTCTCTCAAATCCGAAAGCATTGGGCGTTTGTCACCTCCTCTAGATTCAACAGAACGGCTCAACTGAGAAAGAGCCAAAATAGGAACATTTAGTTCTTTTGCAATTTCTTTAATCGATCTAGAAATAGTAGAAATTTCTTGTTCTCTATTTCCACCAGAACCACCCGCAGACATCAATTGCAAATAATCGATAATTACCAAATTGATGTCATTTTGAGATTTCAATCTACGACATTTTGCTCTCAATTCGAAAACAGAAAGTGCAGGTGTATCATCTATAAATAAAGGTGCTTCTGATAGTTTCTTAGTACGTTCAAAAAATTGATTAAACTTTTCTTTGGTAAAGTTACCTTTACGAATGTCTTCTGCTGGAATTTCAGCTTCACCAGAAATCAAACGATTTACCAATTGCAAGGAACTCATCTCCAAAGAAAAAACCGCTACTGCGTGATTGTATTTTACCGCTACATTTCTTGCCAATGATAACACAAAAGCTGTTTTACCCATACCGGGACGAGCAGCGATTACCACCATATCAGATTTTTGCCAACCAGAAGTAACTCTATCCAAATCTGTAAATCCAGAAGGGATTCCACTGATTCCATCCTCACGATTCATCGCAATTTCAATCTCTTTACTCGCTTGAAACACCAAATCTTTCATGGTATCGTAACTTTTTCTGATGTTACCTTCAGCTACTTTAAAAAGAGAACTTTCTGCCTCATCAAGTAAATCGAAAACATCCGTAGTTTCGTCATACGCTTTGTTGATGACATTACTAGAAACTTTGATTAATTCTCTTAAGATATACTTTTGAGAAATAATACGAGCATGCGCTTCAGTGTTTGCAGTAGAAGCAACTCTATTGGTTAATTGAGAAATATAAAATGGTCCACCCACTTCGTCAATTTCACCTTTTGATCTTAATTTTTGAGTAACTGTAAGAATATCTATCGGTTGCGATTCACCAAACAAATCTTTGATGGCTCTATATATTTTTTGGTGCGCTTCTTTGTAGAAACTTTCAGGCTCGAGGATATCAATCACTTCATTAACAGGGTCTCTTTGAAGCATTAATGCTCCAAGTACTGCAATTTCCATATCTAATGCTTGTGGAGGAAGTTTTCCTCCAATCTGACTTAGATTTACAGATGTAGGTGCTATTTTCCTAGTTCCTCCTTGGTTTGTTTTGATGATATCTCCTATTTGCTCTGCCATAATTATACTATTGCAAAGGTAAGGTTATTTTTAGGTAAACTTTTATATTTTATCTCAAAAAAGTTATGAATGCAGTTTATTAACAATTGTTATTAACCTTAAATTTTGTGTTGTGTATTCTAATGATATTATTTTGTCATATCGACCGTAGTGGAGATATCTATTATTCTAATGTTTAAGACTTCTCCTCCCTAGCTACGTTGGTCGAAGTGATAAAACAATATATAATTTATGCTGTTACTATAAAATGTTCACTCAACTTGGCTAGAATTAAGTAAAAAAAAATCCCCTTCATCATTTCTGAGAAAGGGGATATATAAATTTATATTAAAATTCAATTATTTCATCGAACCTACAGTTTCTTCTTCATCAACTAATCTGTTGAATTCCTCTTTTGAACCTACATTCAATTGTTGGAAGTCTCTCATACCAGTTCCAGCAGGGATTTTATGTCCAACGATAACGTTTTCTTTCAATCCAAGTAGATGATCTACTTTTGCGTGAACTGCAGCATTGTTCAACACTTTAGTTGTTTCTTGGAAAGATGCAGCAGAAATGAAACTATCAGTATGAAGCGATGCTCTAGTAATACCTTGAAGTACTGGTTGAGCAGTTGCTAAGATGATATCTCTAGCTTCTACTGTTTTCTTATCATTTCTTTTTAAGTAAGCATTTTCATCTCTTAATTTTCTAGCAGAAATAATCTGTCCAGCTTTAAGATTTGAAGATTCTCCAGCATCAAGAACAAACTTTTTACCCCAAAGGTTATCATTCTCTTCAATAAATTCCCATTTGTTAACAGAAGTTCCTTCTAAGAATTTAGAATCTCCTGGATCCAAGATGATTACTTTACGCATCATTTGTCTCACAATAACTTCATAGTGTTTATCATTGATTTTTACACCTTGAAGTCTATATACCTCTTGAATTTCATTTACAATGTATTCTTGAACCGCAGTAGGACCTTTGATATCTAAGATATCTTTTGGAGTCACTGCACCAGTCGAAAGTAAATCACCCGCTTTGATGAAATCATTTTCTTGAGCAAGAATATGTCTAGAAAGTGGTACCAAATATTTCTTAACCTCTCCAGTTTTAGCAGTTACGATTACCTCTCTATTTCCTCTTTTGATTTTACCGTATGTAACGATACCATCAATTTCAGTAACAACCGCTGGATTAGAAGGATTTCTTGCCTCGAACATCTCTGTTACTCTTGGAAGACCACCTGTAATATCACCTGATTTACCTGCTTTTCTTGGTATTTTCACAACGATATCACCACTAGAAAGCGTTTGTCCATCTTTTACAGAAACGTGTGCATCCACAGGTAAACTGTATGATTTCAACTCAACACCTTTTTTATCAACGATAGAGATAGAAGGAATTACTTTTTTGTTTCTAGATTCTCTAATTACAATTTCTGTAAATCCAGTTTGCTCATCGACTTCCTCACGGTAAGTTTCACCTTCTACAAGGTTTACAAACTCAACTTTTCCTTCAACCTCTGTAATAATCAAGGCATTGTATGGATCCCATTTACAGATTAAGTCTCCTTTTTTGATTTTAGCATTATTTTTAGCAAAAAACTGAGAACCATAAGGTATGTTACCTGTCATAAGAGTTATTCCAGTATCAGGATTCACAATTCTCATTTCAGCACCTCTACCCACAACAATTTCAAATTGTTCACCTTCAGCATTAGTTTTTGTTACCGTTCTTAAATCTTCGATTTCAAGTTTACCATTATGTCTCGCTCTGATTTCTGATTCATCAGCAATATTAGATGCAGTACCACCCACGTGGAATGTTCTTAATGTCAACTGAGTACCTGGCTCACCAATCGATTGTGCAGCGATAACTCCTACAGCTTCTCCTTTTTGAACCATTTTACCAGAAGCAAGGTTTCTACCATAACATTTAGCACAAACACCTCTTGTGTGTTCACAAGTCAATACAGATCTAATTTCAACTTCATCGATATCAGCAGCTTCAATTGCTTTTGCATAATTTTCAGTAATTTCTTCGCCTTCACCGATAATGATTTCACCAGTTTCTGGATGTCTTACATCATCTAAAGCAACACGTCCTAAAACTCTATCGTATAAAGATTCTACGATTTCGTCATCTTTCTTAAGCGCTGTTACTTTTAGACCTCTAAGTGTTCCGCAATCTTCGACATTTACAACTACATCCTGAGCAACATCCACTAGTCTTCTTGTCAAATAACCCGCATCTGCTGTTTTAAGTGCGGTATCGGCAAGACCTTTACGAGCACCGTGAGTAGAGATGAAGTAATCCAAGATGGTAAGACCTTCCTTAAAGTTAGAAAGAATTGGATTCTCAATAATATCTTGTCCTCCAGATGCGCCAGATTTTTGAGGCTTAGCCATCAATCCACGCATTCCAGACAACTGTCTAATTTGCTCTTTAGAACCTCTCGCTCCAGAATCCATCATCATATAAACTGAATTAAATCCTTGTTGATCATTTTTCAATTTATCCATCAATGTGAATGTCAATCTAGAGTTGGTATGTGTCCAGATATCAATAATTTGATTATATCTTTCATTGTTAGTGATAAGACCCATATTATAGTTCATCTTCACTTCATCAACTTCTTCACGAGCTTTATTAACTAATATTTCTTTTTCTGCAGGAACTACAACATCACCTAAGTTGAACGAAAGTCCACCTCTAAATGCCATATAATATCCTAAATCCTTCATTTCATCTAGGAATTTAGCAGTAACAGCTACATTCGTTTTCTTCAAAATCTCACTAATAATATCTCTTAAAGATTTTTTAGTCAAAAGTTCATTAATATATCCTGCTTCTGGCGGAACAACTTCGTTGAATAAAACTCTACCTGTAGTAGTTTCTACAATTCTTTCAACATATTCTCCATCAACAATATCTTTAACTTTTACTTTGATATTAGCATGCAAAGAAACTTTCTTTTCATTGTAAGCAATGATTACCTCTTCTGGAGAGTAGAAAGTCATATCTTCACCTGGCACAGCATATTCTTCAGTATGTCTTCTTGGTTTGGTCATATAATAAAGACCCAAAACCATATCCTGAGAAGGAACTGTTATTGGAGCTCCATTAGCAGGATTAAGGATATTGTGAGATGCCAACATCAAAAGTTGTGCTTCAAGAATAGCAGCGTTACCTAAAGGTAAGTGAACCGCCATTTGATCTCCATCAAAATCTGCATTAAATGCTGTACAAACTAATGGGTGCAACTGAATTGCTTTACCTTCAATTAATTTAGGTTGGAAAGCTTGAATACCTAATCTGTGAAGTGTTGGGGCTCTGTTTAAAAGCACTGGATGTCCTTTTAATACATTTTCCAAAATATCCCAAACAACAGGTTCTTTCTTATCTACAATTTTCTTAGCTGATTTTACAGTTTTTACAATACCTCTTTCAATCAACTTGCGTACGATGAACGGCTTGTAAAGTTCTGCAGCCATGTCCTTAGGAAGACCACATTCGTGTAATTTCAAAGTTGGTCCTACAACAATTACCGAACGAGCAGAATAATCCACACGTTTTCCAAGTAAGTTTTGACGGAAACGACCTTGTTTACCTTTCAATGAATCAGAAAGAGATTTTAAAGGTCTGTTTTTATCTGTTTTTACAGCAGAAGATTTTCTTGAATTATCAAACAATGAATCTACAGACTCTTGAAGCATACGTTTCTCATTTCTAAGAATCACTTCAGGAGCTTTGATTTCGATAAGTCTTTTCAAACGATTGTTTCTGATAATAACTCTTCTGTACAAATCATTCAAATCAGATGTTGCAAATCTTCCTCCGTCTAGTGGAACTAATGGTCTTAAATCTGGAGGAATAACTGGAACTACTCTTACAATCATCCATTCTGGTCTATTGTCGATTGTTTCTTGAGAATCTCTAAAACCTTCAATTACTTGAAGTCTTTTTAGAGCCTCATTCTTTCTTTGTTGAGAAGTTTCAGTACTTGCTTTTAACCTTAAGTCAAAAGACTCAGCATGTAAATCAATATTTTGTAATGCGTCATAAAGTGCTTCTGCACCCATTTTAGCGATAAACTTATTAGGATCTGTATCTTCTAAATATTGATTTTCTCTTGGAAGCGTATCCATGATATCTAAATATTCTTCCTCGGTAAGGAATTCATATTTTTCAAAATCAGAACCATCCAATTTCTTAGCAATACCTGCTTGCAAAACCATATATCTTTCATAATATATAATTTGGTCTAATTTCTTAGAAGGTAAACCTAGAAGGTAACCAATTTTATTAGGAAGTGATCTAAAATACCAAATGTGAGCAACTGGAACCACCAAATTGATGTGCCCCATTCTTTCTCTTCTTACTTTCTTTTCAGTAACTTCAACACCACATCTATCACATACAATTCCTTTATATCTGATTCTTTTGTATTTACCACAATGACATTCGTAATCTTTTACAGGTCCGAAAATTCTCTCACAAAACAAACCATCTCTTTCTGGTTTATAAGTTCTGTAGTTAATTGTTTCAGGTTTTAATACTTCACCATTAGATTTTGACAAAATCTGTTCTGGCGATGCCAAACTGATGATAATTCTGTTAAAAGTACTGTTAACTTTTGTTTCTTTTCTGAAAGCCATAAGTTTTATTTCTATTTAATGATTAAACAATTAATTCCCTTGCTAATGTTAGCAAGGGAAAATTGAATTTTAATCTAATGTAATATTTAATCCTAAACCACTCAATTCATTCAACAATACATTGAATGATTCCGGAATTCCCGGAGTTGGTAAATTTTTACCTTTAACGATTGATTCGTAAGTTTTTGCTCTACCTACAACATCATCCGATTTTACAGTAAGAATCTCTTGAAGAATGTTAGATGCACCAAATGCTTCTAATGCCCATACCTCCATCTCTCCAAAACGCTGACCACCAAATTGTGCTTTACCACCTAATGGTTGTTGTGTAATTAAAGAGTATGAGTCCGATAGAACGTGCGTGCATTTTATCATCAACCATGTGGCTCAATTTAATCATATAAATGATTCCAACTGTTGCCGGTTGATCAAATCTTTCACCTGTTCCACCATCGTATAAATAAGCTCTACCATTTCTTGGAATTCCTGCTTCATCAGAATAATTGTTGATTTCTTCTAATGTTGCTCCATCAAAGATTGGTGTAGCGAACTTTTTACCTAATTTTTCTCCTGCCCATCCAAGAACAGTTTCATAAATTTGACCTAAGTTCATACGAGAAGGTACACCTAGTGGGTTCAATACAATATCAACTGGCGTTCCGTCTTCAAGGAAAGGCATATCTTCTTTACGAACAATTCGAGATACGATACCTTTGTTTCCATGACGACCTGCCATTTTATCACCCACTTTTAGTTTACGTTTCTTAGCCAAATAAACTTTAGCTAATTGCATAATACCATTTGGCAATTCATCACCCACAGAGACTTGGAATTTCTTTCTTTTGAAATGTCCCATTACATCTGTAGCCTTCATATTGTAGTTGTGAAGTGTTCTTTCTATTAAAGCATCTTGAATTTCATCTCCAGTCCAGTTTTTTGGATTGATGTGAATAAACTCAATTTCTCTTAAAATTTTGTCATTAAACTTTACACCTTTTTTAATTACTTCTTCTTTGAAGTTATTGAAAACACCTTGACATTTTCTATCTCCAATGATGAACATTAATTTTTCAATTAAGGTATCTTTAAGAGTTGCTAATTCCTTTTCCATTTCAGCATCAATTTGCTCAAGAATTGGTTTATCAGCTGCTTTTGATTTTCTATCTTTTATTGCTTTTGAGAATAATTTCTTTTCGATAACAACACCTGTTACTGATGGAGAAACTTTCAATGAAGCATCTTTAACATCACCGGCTTTGTCACCAAATATAGCTCTCAATAACTTTTCTTCTGGAGAAGGATCACTTTCACCTTTTGGTGTAATTTTTCCAATAAGAATATCACCAGGTCTCACCTCAGCTCCAATTCTTATAACTCCATTTTCATCAAGATCTTTGGTAGCTTCTTCACTAACATTAGGAATATCAGCAGTTAATTCTTCAAGTCCTCTTTTAGTGTCTCTCACTTCCAAAGAATATTCATCAATGTGAATAGAAGTAAAGATATCTTCACTAACAACTCTTTCAGAAATCACAATTGCATCCTCAAAGTTATATCCTTTCCAAGGCATAAATGCTACTTTAAGATTTTGTCCTAAAGCTAATTCCCCTTTTTGAGTTCCATATCCTTCTACCAATACTTCACCTTTAGAAACTTTTTGTCCTTTTGAAACAATTGGTTTAAGATTGATTGAAGTCCCTTGATTTGTTTTTCTGTATTTGATTAATTCATATTTAGTAACTTCATCTTCAAAACGAACTAATCTTTCATCATCAGTTAAATTGTATTTAACATGAATTTCAGTCGAATCTACATATACTACTTCACCGTCAAGTTCAGCATGTAATAAAACTCTAGAATCTCTTGCGACTAATTGCTCAATACCAGTTCCAACAATAGGTGAATTTGGTCTCAATAAAGGAACAGCCTGACGTTGCATGTTAGATCCCATCAAGGCTCTATTCGCATCATCATTCTCTAAGAAAGGAATACAAGATGCGGCTATAGATGCAATTTGGTTTGCCCCAACGTCCATCAAATCGATTTCTTTTGGAGAAACAATTGGGAAATCTCCAACCAAACGAGAAATTACATCTCCTTGGAAAACTCCTTTATCATCAATATCTGCAGTTGCTTGTGCAATTCTCTTGTCTTCTTCTTCTTCAGCACTTAAATATATAGGTGCCTTTTCCAAAGCAACTTTACCTTCTTTTACTTCTCTGTAAGGAGTTTCAATAAATCCTAATCTGTTTACTTTTGCATATACACTCAATGAAGATATCAAACCAATGTTTGGACCCTCAGGTGTTTCAATTGTACAAAGACGACCATAGTGAGTGTAGTGAACATCACGCACCTCAAACCCCGCTCTCTCTCTGGATAAACCACCTGGCCCAAGTGCCGATAATCTTCTTTTGTGAGTAACCTCTGCTAATGGATTTGTTTGATCCATAAACTGAGATAACTGATTCGTCCCGAAGAATGAATTAATTACAGAAGATAGTGTTTTAGCGTTAATTAAGTCGATTGGAGTAAAAACTTCGTTGTCTCTAACGTTCATTCTTTCTCTAATAGTTCTAGCCATTCTAGCCAAACCTACACCAAATTGAGAATGAAGTTGTTCACCAACAGTTCTTACACGTCTATTACTTAAGTGATCGATATCATCAACATCTGTTTTAGAGTTGATCAATTCGATTAAATATTTAACAATTGAAATGATATCATTTTTGGTTAAAACTCTTTGGTCGTAAGATTCATCCAACTTAAGTTTTTTATTGATTCTGTAACGACCTACTTCTCCTAAATCATATCTCTGCTCAGAGAAGAATAGTTTATCAATTACACCTCTTGCTGTATCCTCATCTGGTGGCTCAGCATTACGCAACAATCTATAGATAAACTCCACTGCTTCTTTTTCAGAATTGGAAGTATCTTTTTGAAGTGTATTGTAAATAATAGCGAAATCAGCTGAATTTACATCTTCTTTATGAAGAATAATTGATTTAACACCTGCATCTACAATCAAATCCTATGTGTTCGTTTGTAATTTCAGTTTCACGATCAATTAAAACTTCGTTTCTTTCAATAGAAACAACCTCACCAGTATCCTCATCTACGAAATCTTCAACCCATGTTTTAAGAACACGAGCAGCAAGAATTCTACCTACGGCTTTTTTCATTCCCGCTTTAGAAACTTTCATTTCGTCTGCAAGACCAAATATTTCTAAAATATCTTTATCACTTTCAAATCCAATCGCTCTAAAAAGCGTTGTAACTGGAAGTTTTTTCTTTCTGTCAATATATGCATACATGACATTATTGATGTCAGTTGCAAACTCAATCCAAGATCCTTTGAAAGGTATTACCCTTGCAGAGTACAATTTAGTACCATTAGCATGTCTACTTTGTCCAAAGAACACACCAGGAGATCTGTGTAATTGCGAAACAATAACTCTTTCAGCTCCATTTATTACAAAAGAACCTCTTGGAGTCATATAAGGAATTGTACCTAAGTAAACCTCTTGTACTATTGTTTCAAAATCTTCGTGTTCTGGATCTGTACAGTACAATTTCAGTACTGCTTTTAAAGGAATTGAGTATGTTAATCCTCTCTCCACACACTCATCAATGGTATATCTAGGAGGGTCAACAAAGTAATCCAAAAACTCTAATACAAACTGATTTCTTGTATCAGTAATTGGGAAGTTTTCAGCGAAAACTTTAAAAAGTCCTTCGTTTTGTCTATTCTCAGGAGTAGTTTCAAGTTGAAAAAACTCTTGGAAAGACTTCAATTGGATTTCTAAGAAATCCGGATAAGGAAAGTTCAACTTACTTGAAGCGAAATTAATCCTATTTGTTGTTTTATCAATTGTTGCCAAGGCTACGATAATTTTTGTTTAACAATTTCTGCACTACATAGTATAGTCAGAACTGATGAGCAAGGTAAAAAAATTCTTTGTGGATATAAACCACAAATGGTTTAGGTAAATTTCCACATCAAAATGATGTGGAAACACCTAAACCTATTGAGAATAGTAATTGTATTACTTCAATTCTACTTCAGCACCAGCCTCTTCAAGAGCTTTTTTCAACCCTTCAGCTTCGTCTTTACCTACACCTTCTTTTACAGGTCCAGGAGCTCCATCAACAACATCTTTTGCTTCTTTAAGACCAAGACCTGTTAATTCTTTAACCGCTTTAACAACTGCTAATTTAGCAGCACCAGCTGACTTAAGAATTACATCGAAAGATGTTTTTTCTTCAGCAGCATCACCACCACCAGCAGCTGGACCAGCAGCTACTGCTACTGCAGCAGCAGCAGGTTCGATTCCGTATTCATCTTTAAGAACTTGTGCTAGTTCATTTACTTCTTTTACAGTTAAGTTTACTAAACTTTCTGCCATAGCTTTAATATCCGCCATTTTTTTTTGATTTTTAAAGTTTATATTTAACTTTCGTTAAATGTTAATTTAATTTTCTCTCTCTGATAATGTTTTAACTAATCCCGCAATAGTTCCTCCACTTGATTTAAGTGCCGAAACAACATTCTTAGCAGGAGATTGAAGCAATGCAATAACATCTCCAAGAAGTTCTTCTTTAGATTTGACATTACATAGGTTTTCTAATTGGTCATCACCAATATAAACGGATTCTTCAATATATGCTGCTTTCAAGACTGGTCTATCTCCTTTCTTACGAAATTCTTTAATCAATCTTGCAGGAGCATTTCCTACTTCTGAAATCAATATTGCAGTTGGACCTGCCAAAACACTATACATTTCTGAATAATCTTTGCCTTCGATTTTTTCTAAAGCTTTCTGTAACAACTTGTTTTTTACAACAGTCATTTGAATGTTTTTATTAAAACACATTCTTCTCAAACTACTCGTTTTTTCTGAGTTTAGTTGAGATGTATCTGCTAAGTAAAAAACATTCGCACCAGAAAGTTTGTCTGCAATTGCATCGATAGCGATTTTTTTATCTTCTCTGTTCATGTTTGATTTTTTTTGAAGATTATGCAGTAACTGATTTTGGTTCGATTTTAACACCAGGACTCATAGAACTTGAAATTGTAATACTTTTTACATAAGTTCCTTTTGCTGAGGTTGGTTTTAATTTAATCAAAGTTGAAATCAATTCTTGTGCATTTTCTGCAAGTTTTTCTGATTCGAAAGAAGCCTTTCCGATTGCTGCATGAATAATACCGTATTTATCAACTTTAAAGTCGATTTTTCCAGCTTTCACATCTGTTACTGCTTGACCAACGTTCATTGTAACTGTTCCTGTTTTTGGATTTGGCATTAATCCTCTTGGTCCTAAAATACGACCTAGAGCACCTACTTTACCCATAACAGAAGGCATTGTTACAATAACATCTACATCTGTCCAACCACCTTTGATTTTATCGATATATTCGTCAAGTCCAACATAATCAGCACCGGCCTCTTTTGCTTCAGCTTCTTTGTCTGGAGTACACAATACTAATACTTTCACATCTTTACCTGTACCATGAGGAAGTGATACTGTACCTCTAACCATTTGGTTAGCTTTACGAGGATCTACTCCTAATCTCACGGCTACATCTACTGATGAGTCGAAATTAGTAGTTGTTATACTCTTAACAACTTCAGAAGCTTCGGTCAAAGAGTAATACTTCTCAGCATCGAATTTTGCAATTGCCTCTTTTCTCTTCTTTGTTAGTGCCATAATTTTTCTGTTAATTCAGATTACTTAACCCCATGGGGCGGTTCCTTTTACTGTTAATCCCATGCTTCTTGCTGTACCTGCAACCATTTTCATTGCTGATTCGGCAGTAAAGCAGTTTAAATCAGACATTTTATCTTCTGCGATTGTTTTTACTTGATCCCACGAAACCGATCCTACCTTCTTCTTATTAGATTCAGGAGATCCCTTCTTAATTTTTGCTGCTTCCATTAACTGGACAGCTGCTGGTGGAGTCTTGATAACAAAATCAAATGATTTGTCTGCATAAACGGTAATAACACAAGGTAGTACTTTCCCAGCTTTATCTTGAGTTCTAGCATTAAATTGCTTACAGAACTCCATGATATTAACACCCTTAGCACCTAATGCAGGTCCTACTGGTGGAGATGGGTTAGCGGCTCCGCCTTTGACTTGAAGTTTAATTAATCCACTTACTTCTTTTGCCATTGTTATATATTTATTTATAATATGTAATCTACTAACGGGAAGCTTTAATCGCTTTTGATTACAATGTTTTTATCCTTCCTTTTCTACTTGCAAATAACTTAATTCTAACGGTGTTTTTCTTCCGAAAATCTTCACCATAACTTTAAGTTTCTTTTTCTCTTCATTTACCTCTTCTATCACACCATTAAAGTTGTTGAATGGTCCATCCGTAACTTTAACATTTTCACCTACTACATAAGGTATATCCATTTCAGCATCTGAATCTGCTAATTCATCTACTTTTCCTAATATTCTATTCACTTCTGATTGTCTCATTGGAAGTGGATCACCACCTTTTTCACCACCTAAAAAGCCAATAACATTGTTTAAAGATTTAATTACGTGTTCAACTTCTCCAATTAAAGCTGCTTCTATAAGAACGTAACCTGGTAAATAAGATTTCTCTTTACTTACTTTTTTACCATTTTTAATTTGGTAAACCTTTTCAGTAGGAATCAACACTTGATCTACATAATCGTTGAGATTATTTCTATCAATTTCTAATTCGAGTTGTTCTTTTACTCTTTTTTCTTTTCCACTTATGGCGCGAATTACGTACCATCTTTTCTTGATATCAGACATATTGCGTAACTCTTATTTCAAATTATAGAAAATACCTAATAAACCTCTCCAAAATCCAAACAATCCATCTTCATTAGGAACAACACCAAATACTGTATCCATAATCCAAATAGATATAGCTATTAACAAACTTGTCACTAACACAATGAGTGAACTTTGTTGCAATTCATCCCAAGTAGGCCAAGTTACTTTTGTTGTAAGTTCCGTTACAGCCTCTTCTATATATGTTTTAATTCCAGCCACTTATTTCAGTTTTAATCTTCTTTTATACTTTCTCCAGCACGGGCGGCAGGATTCGAACCTACGACCAATAGTTTTGGAGACTACTACTCTACCAGCTGAGCTACGCCCGTATGCGACAAAAAGGCTTACCCTTTTTGAGGGTATGCCTTTTGTCTAAAATTATATTATAAAATTACTCAATAATTTCAGTAACCTGACCAGCACCTACTGTTCTACCACCTTCACGGATAGCAAATCTAAGTCCTTTGTCCATAGCTACTGGAGTAATTAACTCTACAGTAATTGTAACGTTATCACCTGGCATTACCATCTCACGTCCTTCTCCTAAAGAAATTGTTCCAGTAACATCCAAAGTTCTTAAGTAGAACTGTGGTCTATAGTTGTTGTGGAATGGAGTGTGACGACCACCTTCTTCTTTTTTCAAAACGTAAACTTCAGCTTTGAATTTTTTGTGTGGTGTAATTGAACCTGGTTTAGAAATAACCATCCCTCTTTTGATAGCTTCTTTCTCAATACCTCTTAATAAAAGACCACAGTTTTCACCTGCCCTTCCTTCATCAAGAATTTTTCTAAACATCTCAACACCTGTTACAGTTGAAGTCAATTTTTCTTCTTGAAGACCAACGATTTCAACTGGATCTCCAGTTCTGATGATTCCTGTTTCGATTGCTCCTGTAGCAACTGTACCTCTACCTGTGATAGAGAAAACATCTTCTACAGACATTAAGAATGGTTTTTCAGTATCTCTTTCTGGTGTTTCAATCCAAGTATCAACTGTATCCATCAATTCTTGAACAGTAGCAACCCATTGCTCTTCTCCGTTCAATGCACCAAGTGCAGAACCTTTAATAATAGGAGTATCAGTATATCCGTAAGAATCAAGCAAATCTGCTAATTCCATTTCAACTAATTCTAACAATTCAGGATCATCAACCATATCCACTTTATTCATGAATACAACGATTCTTGGTACGTTTACTTGAAGAGACAACAATACGTGCTCTCTAGTTTGTGGCATTGGTCCGTCTGTAGCAGCACAAACCAAAATTGCACCATCCATCTGAGCAGCACCAGTTACCATGTTCTTAACGTAATCCGCGTGACCTGGACAATCTACGTGAGCGTAGTGTCTAGCATTTGTTTCATACTCAATGTGAGCAGTATTAATTGTAATACCTCTCTCTTTCTCCTCAGGAGCATTATCAATACTAGAGAAATCTTTTTTCTCAGCCAATCCTTGACCAGCCAAAACTGAAGAAATCGCTGCAGTCAAAGTAGTTTTACCATGATCCACGTGTCCAATAGTTCCTATGTTAACGTGCGGTTTTTTTCTTTCGAAATTTGCTTTAGCCATTTTGCTTAATGTTTAAGTTTAATTATTACTTTTTGTTTTTACTTTATATAGTCTTCTTTAAAAAAAAAATCTATCCAATCTATATGAGCCGATGACGGGATTTGAACCCGTGACCTCTTCCTTACCAAGGAAGTACTCTACCCCTGAGCTACATCGGCAGAAAAACTCTGAAAATGTAACGCAAAAAAGGAGGATTGATAAAACTATTTTTACCAATCTCTCCTTTTGGCCCAGAGCGGGAGACGAGATTCGAACTCGCGACCCTCAGCTTGGAAGGCTGATGCTCTACCAACTGAGCTACTCCCGCATTAATCCAGTTGCAAAATTACTACTTATTTTGACACTACAAAATAAAAAAGCATAATTTATCGCCAAATTTTGTGGGGAGAGAAGGATTCGAACCTTCGAAGCTTTCGCAACAGATTTACAGTCTGCCCCATTTGGCCGCTCTGGAATCTCCCCAACATTAGATTTTAAAGAACTTTTTCTTTTTTTTATTGAGCCGGTGGAGGGATTCGAACCCACGACCTGCTGATTACAAATCAGCTGCTCTGGCCAACTGAGCTACACCGGCATTTATTCACCAAAATTCTGTAAGAATTAACATCTCTTTGAAAATTGGTTTGCAAATGTATATCTTTTTTTTTACTCACCAATAGTTTATTACGTTTTTTAATGATTTTTTTTACATAAAATTCACGCTAAAAACATAACTATTTGTTTATCAGTAATTTTAATTTCTCAATTTTTTACTAAAAAAATGTTTTTTCCTTTTCAACTGTTACTTTGAAGAAAAATTTCATGTAAAATAAAAAAAACTGAAGTTTTGTATCTATCATCTACTCCTTGGATGAGCAGATTTGTAGATACTTTTGATTTTCTCTATTGAATTGTGCGTATATACTTGAGTAGCTGCCAAACTAGAATGTCCCAATAATTCTTTTATTGAGTTCAAATCTGCCCCGTTATTCAACATTTGTGTAGCAAAAGTATGCCTTAAAACATGTGGACTTTTTTTACTGAGTGATTTAACAGAATTAAAGTATTTGGTAACTACATTATAAACAAATTTATCATTCAATTTTTTACCTTTATCCGAAACAAAAAGAAATTCAGACACTTCAGAGAAGTCTTGATTTCTTAAAATCGAAATATATTGATCTATTATTGAACATGTTTCTGGAGGAATTGGAATTATTCTTTCCTTATTTCTTTTCCTAATACCTAATTTGATTCGATTGGTAGTTATTGATTTCTAAATTAATGAGTTCTGGACCTTCTAATTCCAGATGCAAAAATAACATTACTATGAGGTGATCTCTGAAAGTAGAAAAATCTTCAGTACTAGTAAAATCAAAATTTATTAGTTCTTCCAAATCTGCACTTTTGAAATATTGAGGTAATCTTTTTCAATTTTTGGCAATTTAATATTTGCTGCTGGGTTTGAATCAACAATTTTGTTTTTCAATAAAAACTTATATAAAGAACTTACACTACTTACTTTCTGTGAATAGATTTGTGATTTAAGCCTTTTCTTTTAGATGAACAACCCAAGAACGCACTTGAAAATGAGTTGCGTTTTCTATTTCTTCATGAAAGGTATCGCTGATAAATTTAAAGTATTGGTCTATATCTGTTTCATACGCTTTGATGGAATGAACTGAAAATCGTTTTTCAAAGTTAGGTATTCAATAAATTTATGTATGCTTCATGATTAAGAAATAAAAAGGAAACTGACAAGAGTCAGTTTCCTTTACAATATCTTGAATAAAGTTTCTAAAACAAGATTAGATTTCTCTTTCTCTCATTTTTTGAATGTATTTAGCTTTAATTATTTCTGCTCTTCTTACAACAGAAGGTTTGTCAAATTGTTGACGCTCTCTTAAGTGTCTAATTACTTTAGTTCTGTCGAATTTCTTTTTATACTTTTTAAGAGCTCTTTCTATTGATTCTCCTTCTTTTACTGTAATTACTAGCATATTATAAATGTTATCTCGTTTTTAATTGGGCTGCAAATATACAACTTTTTTATACACAAACAATTTTTGAATAAATATTTTCAAAAAAAAGTCACTTTTTTAAACAAAAAAATAATTTCACAACTTAATTTATACGTTTAACTTCTTGAAATAATCATTTAAAACTTCAGCGTTTAATGTATTGGGAGTGAAAATTTCTAGCACATCAGTAGTTTGTGAATCTTGAATAAAAAAGGTATTCAAAACATCTTCTAAGGCTTCTTCAGAACTTGCTGAAAAATACTTTAATTGATACGCTTCGCAAAGCGATTTAATATTTGATGCATTTCCAACTTCAAATTTTGATTCCAATACTTTAGTGGATTTTGGACCAGGAATAATCCTAAAAATTCCACCACCACCATTGTTGATGATGATAATTTTCAAGTTATTTTTATCCAAATGATTCCAAAATGCATTGATATCGTAAACAAAGCTCAAATCTCCAGAAACCAACACATTCAATTTCTCAGACAACAAACTATATCCCAAAGCCGTTGAACTGCAACCATCAATCCCACTCACGCCCCTATTCCCTTGGTAGTTTACCGATGCTATTGGGTTAAATAATTGCACATATCTTACAGGACTGCTATTACCGAGATGAAAAACACACTCTTCAGGCAAGAAATCGTTGATTAGTTGAAACGCTTTTAAATCTGACCAAGGAAAAGAAACTATATTTTTATCATGTTCAATTTCAGAAATTCTTGAGGTTTGCATCCAATTATTGCTAAACAATGATTCGTTTTCAAAATCATTTTTTGCTATCATTTTTCTAAAAAAATCGCTTTCAGAAATATTAATAAAATGCGTTAGACTTTCAAAAACATTTTCTGAGTGTCTAGTTGCAGAAACTTGCCAATGTTCAAGATTTTTGACATTTCTTAAATATTGTTTTATTTTTTTGGAAATGATTGCTCCGCCAATAGTAATTACCAATTCTGGTGCAAATTTTTCATCTTCCGTTATATTTGCTAATGTTCTATCTATACAATTTACAAAAAAGAAATCAGAAACATTTGAGAGAGATTCTGTTAAAACTACAATTTTAGGATCTTGATTTAATTCTTTTAATAGAAACAATAATTTTTCATCTTTAGGCATTTGCCCACACAAAATCATAATTTTTGAATATTGATTCCATTGTTTTGACAAATCTTCAAAATCTATATGAATTTCTGGACTAACAATGTCATTATTGCGAACAAAATCATAAGTTAGGCTTAATGATTCTGTTGTTTCATACAAAGGTTCATCAAAGGCAAGGTTTAAATGTACTGGCCCTTTAACGTTATCAAACAAATCAGATTTTATTTTTTCAAAAATTTGAATTATTTGATTTTCTGAAACATCTTCATCGATATGGTAACTATTTTTTACGAAGTTTTTATATACTTCAATTTGATTGATACATTGACCTTCTCCATTTCCAATCCACTTTTGTGGTCTGTCTGAAGTAACAATAAACAAGGGAATATTTTGATAAAAAGCTTCTGAAATTGCTGGTGTATAATTTAAAACTGCAGAACCAGAAGTACAACTTAAACCTGTAATGAAATTGGATGCTACTGACATACCTAATGCGATAAAGGCGGCAGACCTTTCATCGACTAAAGATTCACAATTAAAGAAAGAATCATTTCCAAGAGTCAATGTAATAGGGGCGTTTCTAGAACCAGGCGACAATACCCAATTTTTGATTTGCAAATCCTTACAAAACTTTAATAAATATTGAACTGTTTTCTTATTTGATACCACCCTACAAAGTTCTTTTAATTTTCCAAAACTGACAACAAAGTATTCGATTTAAATTCCGTTTCATTCCATTCTGAATTAGCATCAGATTCGGAAGTAATTCCACCTCCAACATACAATTCTATTTGATTTCCTGTAATTTTAGCACATCTTAAATTCACAAACAATTGAACTTTATCCTTATCTAAGTTGCCAATTATCCCAGCATATAAATTTCTTTGATGTTTTTCGTTTTTCACAATAAAATCCAATGCTTTATCTTTAGGAAATCCAGAAACTGCGGGAGTTGGATGAAGTTGATTAGCTAATTCTACAAAATGGTTACAATTTGAAACTTCAAATTCAGTTTCTAGATGAAACATATTACCTGCTTTTGTAGTTTTGGTAGCACTTTTTTTAAAATTTAAATCCAAATTTAAAAGTATTTTTTCAATAGCATCTGTTACCAATTGCTGTTCGAACTTTTCTTTTTTACTCCAAATGATTTCTTGACTATCGTCTTTACTGCCGGCTAGAGAAACTAATTTCAAAAAATTAACATCTCCAAAAAGCAACTTTTCGGGACTTGCGCCCATCCACATTCCTTCTTCAGGAATAAAGCATAGGTAATTAAATGAATGTTGATATTTCTCACAGAGTTTCAAGAATACCTCTTTTACATTAAAATCATCAGGAATTTCTTTTTTCTTAACTCTAGAAATCACCACTTTTCCATTCATTGATTGGCAATAAGCTTTTGTATCTTCAATCATTTGGAGATACTCTTTTTTTGAAATTTCAAAATTTGCTATTTGTTCATTGGGTAATCTAAAATCAAATTCACTAATGGATATTTCGTTTTGTTGTGTTAAATTGTATATTTTATCCTTATTAAATGTAGTAACTACAAATCCAGACTTAATCTTATCGATTTTTTCCAAGATCGTCCATTCACCAGAAAACCCAATAATTTCTGCAGAGTTCGGCAATTGATAATATACAAAGCCCTTGCTCATTAATCTATTTTCTATCGATTACCATCATTGTCATTCGGGCTGTAGAAATCAACTTTTGATTTTGATCTTTAATATCAATAATCCAGACGTGAGTAGATTTTCCTTTATGAATCAATTTTGCTTTTCCAAATACTTCACCATCCATCACAGAGCCCACGTGATTTGCATTTATTTCAATACAAACCCCCATTTGGTTTTTATTAATTATCAAATGGGTTCCAACACTACCCAATGTTTCTGCTAGCGCAACATTTGCACCACCGTGTAAAAGACCAAAAGGTTGAAAAGTTCTTTCATCAACAGGCATTTTAGCAATTACAAAATCTTTTCCGAAAGCTGTAAATTCAATACCCAAACTTTGCATTAAAGTTCCTGTATTAAGTTTATTAATGGCTTTTATATCGATATTATCAGGAATCATTAAAATTGTTTTGAATTTATTTTATATAACAAAAGTACACTAATTTTTGTTTTAGAAATATAAAAGGGGTGATTGAAAATTTTCAATCACCCCTTTTAATAAAATATGGGTTATCTAATTTTACTTAGAAAGAATAAATCTTTTAGAAACTATTCCATCTTGTGTTTTCACATTAATGAAATAAACTCCATTTGATAAATTAGAAACATCAAAGATTTCAATTTGACCATCTACATTTTCTAATCTTCTAAAGTCAACAATTTGACCTAAAGAAGTGAACAATGTAATTTCAGCATCTTGAGTTTGATTAAATTCTAATTTTAAGTTAAACAAACCATTGTTTGGATTTGGATAAAGTGAAACAGATTGATCTAAATCAACATTGTCCACACTAACAACCCCAACATTAATTGTAATTACATCTGTAGCAGTACAATTTCCAATAGTCCCTGTTAGTGTTACAGTGTAAACTCCCTGAACATTGTAGGTGTGAGCCACAAATCCAGTTGTTGAAGTTTGACCATCACCAAAATTCCACTCATAAGAAGTAGCATTAGAACCAGAATTATTAAAGTTAACAGTTCCACCTACAGGTATGTTAATTACATCAGAATTAGCATTAACAGTTGGTGAAGGAGCAACTGCGACAGTAACTTGAACAGGTGAACCTGAACAAGAACCATTTTGACCAATAACTGTATAAGTTGTTTGGTTGGTAGGCGAAACACTTATCGTTGATGTTGTTTGACCTGTATTCCAAACATAACTTTGAGCACCAGTTGCTGTTAAATTAACTGACTCTCCACTACAAATTTCTGGATTAGTAGGAATAACTGTTATCGTTGGTATTGTCTCTACATTAACAGTTGTTGAACCAGTTGCAGTACAACCTTGAGCATCTTCGGCAACTACAGTATAGGTAGTTGTAACTGTTGGATTCACATTGTGTGATGCTCCCACAGGAAGACTTTGATCCCAAGTGTAAGTTGCACCTACACCTGCTCCACTTGCACTAATATTTGCAGTGTTTCCTTGACAAATAGTTTGTCCAGCGGCAGGATTTACGTTTAATGTAAATCCACCTGTATTAGTAACTATTGTTGTTGTATTTGCCGCACAACCATTTACATCAGAAACAGCAACTTGATAAGAACCAGCACTTAACCCAGAGAAAACAGGAGTTGATTGTGATGATCCTCCGTTTAAAGTATAAGAATAAGGTGAAGTTCCTCCTGTTACATTTGCGGTAATTGATCCATTTCCACTCAAACAAGTTTCATTAGAAACTGTTGATGTAATTGAAATTGCAACTCCACCACCAACAGTATGAGTTGTAATGTTAGAAGAACATCCATTACCGTCAATTGCAGTAATTGTATAAGAACCAGCACCTAAATTATTGAAAACATTATTAGCTTGAGGTGTATTTCCATCTAAACTATAAGTATAAGTTCCAGAACCACCAGTTGCTGTTACCGTAATTGAACCATTATTCAATCCGCAACTTGCATCAGTAACGTTTACAGTATGTAATACAGCAGTAGGCTCGGTAATAGTTACCGTAGCAGTTGACTGACATCCTCCAGCATCCAAAACATAAGCAGTAATTGTACCTGCTCCTATACCAGTAAATGTATTGTTAGTTCCAAAGTTTGTACCATCAATACTATAAGTATAAGGTGTTGTTCCTCCTGTACCACTAACAACTACACTTCCATCATTCAAACCACCACAAGAAACGTTTGTTCCATTAGCTGATGCAGTAGGGCCAGCAGTATTTACTAATTGAGTAGAGAAAGAACCTTGACATCCGTTTGCATCAAGAACATTTAAAACATATGAATTAACTCCCAAACCTGAAAATATATTGCTTGTCACGTAGTTTGTTCCGTCTATACTGTAAGTATAAGGAGCAACTCCTCCACTAACAGTAACTTCAATAATACCATCTGTTCCTCCACATGAAGGATTCGTATTATTTGAAGAAACAAAAAGATTAGTAATATTTTGATCTATTTCATAAACGCTAGTTCCTTGACAGCCATTATTGTCATTAACAACGATATTGTATGTCCCTGCTGCTAAACCAGTAAATGAATTAGTAGCAAAGAAATTAGCCCCACCATCAATACTATATTGATATGCCGGTGTACCTGAAGTTGCTGTAATAGTAATGGAACCATCGTTATTTGCACAACTTGAGTTAGTTCCTGTTGAAGTAACTATTAAAGAACCTGAATTAGCATTTATTGTGACAACATCTGTAGATGAACAACCATTTGCATCCTGAACTTCAATATTATATGTTCCCTGAGTTAAACCAGTAAAATTAGCAGTTCCTGCGAAGTTTGTTCCACCATCAATGCTATATTGGTATGGTCCAGAACCTCCAGTTGCTGTAATAGTAATTGTTCCATCATTTCCAGCGCAACTTGGATCTGTTGAAGTTGCAGATACAGAAGGGCCATCCGTAACAATAACTTGAACACTATCTAAATACTGTCCAGAACAACTTCCTTCCAAAAATACATAAGTCATATATGTTCCTGGTGTATTATAAACAACATTAGAAGTTGCTGTTGTGGATTGAGCAGGTGTTCCACTTGGATGAAACCAAGTTTGTCCAGTAACATTTGTTCCAGTGTAAGAGAAAGTAACTGTTTCTCCAACACAAGCTGTTGTTGGAGCAGAAGCAGTGCCTGAAACAGGTGCGTCAGTAACATGAGCAGTAATATACATTGAAAAAGGCGCTCCCCATGCAGATTCCATATCATGCCAAGTGTTGTCCCCCCATTGCTCAAAAGAACTATTTGTCGGTACGTTTACAGTTGCATATTTAGAAACAATTCCTAAAGTATCTCCAACACCAAAATTAGACATATCAATTCCAATATAAAAATCATTTCCATTTACGGGTACTGGTGCATTGAAAGGAAGAAAAATAACCCCTTGAGTTCCACCACTAAAAGCAGTTTGAATATCTGTCAAAAGATAAGAAACTTGCCCTATAATATTACCTGGAAGACCAGCATTATCATCCCAAATAGTCAAATCAAAAGTAGAATTATTTCCTCCATCTTGCAGTCCGAAAATAAAAACATCTGATCCAGTAACATGAGTTCCTGCATATCCAGAATACAATTCTGCTTTTGCTAGATCTCCATATCCATTATTACCTGTAATGAATCCACCTTGTGCTGTTCCATAAATTGTTAAAGAATTAGTATCATTAATATTTAACAAAGTATCACAACCTGAAAATTGAGAAACAATTATATTTACAGTTGTAGTGCAACTTCCATTTGCATTAGTAGCGATTAATTCCACTTCATAAGTTCCTGCATTAGCAAAAGTTACTGCCCCTGGATTTTGAGAAGTTGAAGTTGCAGGAGAAACTCCTCCCAAACTTGTATTATCAAAGTCCCAAGCCCAAGTAGTTGGATTTCCAGAAGAACCATCAGTAAAGTTTACAGTACCTCCTTCTAATATTGATGTAGCACTTGCGTTGATACCACAGGTTGGAGGATTAGAAACATTACATGGTTCATACGCTCCATCTAGAATTGTTACACCAGAATTTATAGGGTCTAACCATGGTGCTAATTGTGCTTGAGGTGAAGAACCTCCAGCAGTCCAATTGGTAAACATTTTACCATACAAATCTGGAGCAGTAGGAGTAGAACAAAAAGAAGACCCACCAGACAATTGCCCCATTATTCTTCCATTATTATTATAAATTGGAGAACCTGAAGAACCACCTTCGGTTACTCCGTGTCCATTTGCTGTTGCCGCCCATGTTACTCTCCAATGTGCTCCATTAGCTCCTCCATTATATGTCGCATTTGTTAAAGCAGCAGTATATGTAGAAATTTTCTTAGCTGAACCTGCTGGATGATGCACCCCAACACCTGATGGAGAAGCAGTATTGGTTCTATTCCATCCAGCATAATAAGCATTATAAGCTGCTGGTGGTTGACTGTTCAATTCTACTAAATAAAAATCTGATCCAGCCACTTGATTTGTTCCTGGAGGATTATTTAAAGTTCCATTTCCAGAAGAAGCCACCACTGTTCCACCTGTCATAGATTGTGATCCTTTAGATGGGTTAGAACCATTGTTATTTGGCATACATGAGGTTTTTTGATAATTCCAATACCAAACCCAAGTGTTTATATTTGAACCAGCATTTGGTTCTCCACAATGCCATGCAGATAAAATATAAGGAGTACAATCTTCTGCAGTATTATTAATCATTGAAGCAGAACAAACATAAGAACTCATACCTTGAGTAAACGTATAATGAACTGCAGCATCAATTTGTTCTTACAACCAACATTTCGAGAACAAGCAACATCAACTGACAACCTGCTGCCTTTTCATACTGCCGTAGTAATCTAACGCTTCTTCTATAAAAGGATTCACAAAATCTTCAACACCTCTGTAATAGTAAACAACAGTACTTACTTCAATAATTGGCGTTTGAACCACACCAGCAGGAGCATAATATTCTATGGTAAATTGTAGAACCTTCAACCATTTGTATCGCTCTAATTTGATTTTCATAGTTGTAGTCTGGAAGTAAATGCACCAATTACATGATTTTCGAATTCATTATACATAAAAACTTTTCCTCCATTTGGAATAAAGAAATTATGAAAATGAAGTGACAATGCCTTAGCATCATCCATATGAATTCTTAATCTCCAAAGTGAACCACCATCTGGAGTATTTTCCCAAGTCCCTTTATTGGTTACATTATAATTAACAGGAAAATTAACACCAACTCTGTAAGGTTTCCCAAGAGCATCGTTCATAATATCTTCAGTATCAATTACTGAAAAATCTGGTTTCTGCAACGTTTCTGTTGCAACTATAGATTTAGGTTGAACAGCGACAGTTTTGCTGTAAGGAATACCACCTTGACTCAATTGAGCGTAAGACGACAACCCAACAAAAAAGCACAAAGCAAAACCTAAAATTTGCTTAGTAAAATTTCTCATGGTTTAATTATTTTGGTTATTTCTGATTGGTTTCTTGTTTTTGAATTTCTTCTTCTTTGATAGCTTTTTGCGTTTCTATTTGTTTTATTGCAGCTGAGTTAACTTTTAAAAACTTTTTTTCAGTAGGTCTTTCTATTTTCCCTCCAATTGGTGCTTCAATTTCAACTTTTTTCACTTCTTTTTTTGTCTCTGTCTGAGAAGACTGAGCTGTAGCAAATGTCAATGTTAAAAACATCGAAAAGCCTAGTAATATTGATTTTTTCATGGTTAAGTTTAATTTAATTGTACAATTAAGAGTGCTAATTTATAAATTTTAAATTAAAAATCAAACTACTTGTTAATAACTAGTAAACTAAATTATATCTTTGTATTGGAATCCCAAATAAACACCTATGAATATCTTATTAGTTGAAGACGAACAATCATTACATGAAGTCATAAAACTGAACTTAGAGTTAGATGGTTACAAAGTTTTTTCTGCTTTCGATGGAAGAAAGGCAATTGAACTTCATGCAAAAACTAAGTTAGATATCATAGTTCTCGATATAATGATGCCTTACATGAATGGTTTTGACGTTTGCAAAACCATTAGGATTTCAGACAAAACAACTCCAATCATATTCCTTTCTGCAAGAGATCAAGTTCAAGATAAGATTGAAGGATTAGAAAGTGGTGCAGATGACTATATCTCTAAGCCTTTTAACATGAAAGAATTATTACTTCGAATTAAAACAATT
>JAGYKU010000038.1 GCA_018401455.1 Flavobacteriales bacterium | reverse complement strand
AATGAAAATTACCAGTTCACCTGCGTTGGGGATGTACATGATATTTAAATAATCTGCAAAAATGGCGTTACCAGATAAGTAAGCAAAAATCGCCAAAGTAGTTCCTATGATAGCCGAAGTTCCTGTAGCCAACCCATCTAAACCATCGGTTAAGTTGGCACCATTGGAAACTGCAGTAACGATGATTATGACAATTGGAATAAAGATTAACCAAGTGTATTTTCCTAAACCAAACCAATCATAGTTGAACTCATTGTTTTTGACAAAGGGAATGGTTGTCGTATGAGATTCATGTTCATTCCAATAATAAAATTCACCTTTATCATTTTGAAAAACTTTGTTATCATTATACATTCCAACCACTTTGGTGTTATTTTCATTCATCTCGACCGTATTAGAAGTGACTTCTATTTCATTCACAAAAACCTTTTCCTTCACCACGACATCTTCATGAAAATATAAAAGCGACCCTACAATTATTCCTACACCTACTTGACCTACTACTTTAAATTTTCCAGCCAATCCTTTTTTGTTCTTTTTGAAAACTTTGATGTAATCATCCAAGAAGCCAATAAAACCTAACCAAACTGTTGCAATAAGCATCGTAATGGTATAGATATTATCCAATTGTGCAAATAAAATAGTAGGAATAAATATTGCCGCTAGAATAATCAAACCACCCATTGTAGGCGTTCCTGCTTTTTCGTTTTGTCCTTGCAAACCTAAATCTCTAATTGATTCTCCGATTTGCTTCTTTTGGAGCATTTTAATTAGTTTACCACCAAACACCATGGAGATAAGCAACGATACAATTATGGCCATTCCTGCTCTGAAAGAGATATACTGAAACAATCCTGCTCCAGGTATATTCTGACCTTGTAGATATTCAAATAAGTGGTACAACATTATTTATTCAAGTTTTTTAAGGTTTCTGTAACAATTTTCAAATCATCAAAAGGCAAAACTTCATCACCAATGATTTGGTAATTTTCGTGTCCTTTTCCTGCCACTAATAAGATATCACCACTATGCGCCAAGGCACAAGCAGTACTGATCGCCTCTTTTCTTTTGGTGATGGACAATACTTTTTTGAAATCTTGAGGTGGCACTCCAGTTTTCATTTCTTCTATTATTGCATCTGGATCTTCAAATCTTGGATTGTCTGAAGTAAGTATAACTTGATCTGACAACCTTGCTGCTATCTCAGCCATGATAGGTCTTTTACCTTTATCTCTATTTCCCCCACATCCAATCACAGTTATCACCATTTCATTTCCAGTTCTGATATTTTTGATGGTTTTCAATACATTTTCTAAAGCATCTGGTGTATGTGCATAATCCACAATAGCGTTGATGCCTGTATCTGTTACTATTTGCTGAAATCTTCCTGCTGGTGGTTCCAAATTGGATAACGCAGCCAAAACTTCTAGTCTGTCTTTCCCCAACAATACCGCAACTGCATAAGCAACAGTAGCATTGTAAGCATTGAAATCTCCAATTAATTTAAGATGAGTATCTTTTTTGTCCACTTCCAAATGAAGCCCTTCAAATCTATTTTCGATAACTTTAGTTCTAAAGTCAGAAGGGTTTTTTACACTGTAAGTATAAACTTTTGCTCTAGTGTCTTGCACCATAGTTTCTCCATGTGTTTGATCTGCATTGGTCAAAGCAAACGAACCTTCTGGTAAAGCATCAAAAAATCCTTTTTTGGCAGTTATGTAATTATCGAAAGTTTTGTGATAATCTAAGTGATCTCTGGTGATATTTGTAAAAACACCTCCAGCGAATTTCACTCCGTGTACCCTGCTTTGATCTACCGCATGAGAACTTACCTCCATAAAGCAAAACTTACATCCTTTCTCCACCATTTTATGAAGCAAATCATTCAAGTCAAGGGAATTGGGTGTTGTATGCGTAGAAGGAATAACTTCGTTGTGAATTTTATTAACTACCGTAGAAATCAGACCTACTTTAAGACCAAATAATCTAAACAAATCGTACATTAAAGTCACAGAAGTTGTTTTTCCATTCGTTCCAGTTACTCCAATCAACTTCAATTTTTCAGAAGGATTGTCATAAAAATTAGCCGCTATAATTCCCAATGCTTTTGCAGAATTTGCAACTTTAATGTAAGTGATGTTTTTGTGTAGCACTTTTGGTAGTTCTTCACAAACAATACTTTCTGCGCCATCGGCAATTGCTTTTTCAATAAAAACATGACCATCTACTTGTGTCCCCTTCAATGCTACAAACATAGTAAACTGACTCACCTTTCTTGAGTCATAAGCCACATGTTCAATCGCTATGTTTGTTGACCCAACTATATCGTCAATCCTTACTCCATATATTATGTCTTTCAACAACTTCATCTTATATCAAATCAAGTATTATTAATTTTCCTTTTACTATATTTTCTCCTGGTGTCAATGATTGGTTTTTTACCACACCACTTCCATTTATTTTCACTACCAAACCTTGAGATTCCAAAATGAACAATGCATCAATTAATCCCATTCCCATTACATTCGGAACTTTATTCCCTTCAATACTTTTGTTTGCCAAAACCACATTTTTATCTCCAGTCATTGTAGTGACATAAGCAGATTTTAAGGCGTTATCCTTCACTGGAATTTTCATCGTATTGAATACATTTTCCAATTCTAATTTAGAACCGCTTTTTGAGTAAGGGTAATTCAATGATGCCAAATACTGCTCATCCTCTTCACGATTATTTTCCAATCCAGATGCATAAACTTTATCTGCAATTTCTTTGAAAACTGAACCAGAAACTAAGGAACCATAAATCTCTTTTGTAGGTCCTTGGATGACTACGATGCAAGAATATTTTGGCTTGTCGGCAGGAAAATAACCTACGAATGATGCTTGATACTTATTGGAATAATAACCGTTCTCAGCGATTTTAGCCGTTCCTGTTTTTCCAGCAATTGAAAAACCTCTTGCTTTAACATTTTTTGCAGTACCTCTTTCAACAACTCCAATCAATAATTTTTGTAAATCTTTCAAAGTTTGCTGTTTACATATTGCAGGATTCATTACAATTGGTTTGAAATCTTCAATTATTTCGTTTCCAATTCTTACTTGTTTAACAAATTGCGGTTTCACCATTACACCATCATTAGCAACAGCATTATAAAGCGCTAAAGTTTGTAAAGGCGTTTGCTGAACTTCATATCCGATTGCCATCCAAGGCAAAGAAATTCCAGAAAAAGTTTTATCATTAGCATCTTTAATTACGGGACTTCCTTCACCAGAGATTTTAATGTCCAATTTTCTATGAATTCCAATATTTTTTAATCCATCAATAAACAACTGAGGTGTTTGGGCATAATTATCATTGATAATTTTTGAAATCACATTTGAGGAAACTTCAAAAGCAGATTGAATGGTGTTTTTTCCATATCCATCATATTTTGAATCGTGCAAGCAAGTTTCGTAAAAACAATATTTACCAGGCATATTTACACTGTCTGTAATTCTAATTTTACCGTCATCAAGTGCTACCATTAGTGAAGCTAATTTGAAAGTAGAACCAGGTTCAGATGCCATTCCTACAGCGTGATTAAACGACTCTTTAAACCCTCCATTCACAGTGTCTTTCGTTAAATTAGCCACCGCTTTGATATAACCCGTTTCGACTTCCATTAAGATAGCGCAACCTTTTTGAGCATTTTGCTCAATCATTTGTTTCATCAAAGCATCGTGTGCCACATCTTGAATATTCACATCTATAGAAGTGTAAATATCTGCTCCGGGAATAGGTTCTTTATTAGACTTGCTTGGAATCGGTCGCCAATCATTACTCTGAATTCGCTCCATCAAAATTTCACCGTCTTGCCCTTCTAAATAATCATTAAAAGCCCCTTCTAATCCAACTGCATAAGCCTTTGAATTCTCGGTTGCTGATTTATAATAACCAATGGTTCTATTTGCTAGAGCTCCATAAGGTGTAACTCTTTTAGTATTGGGTAATTTTATAAACCCACCTTTGAATTGTCCCAAGCTGAAAATTGGCAATTGTTCCAATTCTTGCAGTTGAATGTGCGTTACATTCTTTTTAATTGGGTAATATCTACTTTCTTTAACCTTAGCATTTCTCAAATTTTGCTCCCATTCAAAAGCCGTTTTATCATTAAAGATTTTTGCTAAACCATTTGACAAATCAATAATATTCTCGTCAAAGATGCTACTCTCAACAGCCATCACATCCATAAAAATGTCGTATCTTGGAACTGAAAGCGCTAAAGTTGTTTTGTGTTCATTATCAGCAAAAATATTTCCTCTTGGTGCAACAATTGTTTTGAGTTTTACTGTAGATTTTTCCACTTCTTGACTCAATTCTTCACCGCCCAACATTTGAAGAAAAACAATACGAGAAAATATAGCAATAGCAAATACCAGCATACTGATGTACACGATATAAACTCTTACTATTTGATTTTTCTCTTTCATTAATCTTTAATTGTTTTTAATTTCTTTTGGAATCCAAATAATTCTTGGTGGATCTTTGGCTTCGTATATGTTTTTGTGCTTTAATTTATCTGCGATTGTACTTTGCAAACTTTCTCTATCGTAAACCTCCATCAATGATTGTAATTCTGAATAGAGTTGTTCAGATTTTTTCTCTTCCCTTGATAATTCACGAATGGTATTGTCTGCAAAATAACCATAAGCGATGTAGAGAATCATCAACAAAGCCACGAAAGACAAGAAAGGCAAATTCGCCATTACCTTTCCATCCTGAAGGTAATCTCCAGAAACAAAAGACTTAACCCCTAGTTTTCTTTTCGGCTTTATATTTTCTTTGTTTTCACTCATATTTCCTCCGCAACTCTCATTTTTGCACTTCTAGATCTTGTATTCAACACCAATTCTTCATCCGAGGGTAATATTGGCTTTCTATTCACCTCTTTGAAAGGTCTTAATACATTTCCGTAAAAATCTTTTTGTAATTCCCCAGCCACATTGCCAGTTTTAATAAAATTCTTCACCATTCTATCTTCCAAAGAATGATACGTGATAAATACTATTCTTCCGTTTGTTTTGATAATATCTTCCAATTGCTCAAGCAACATTTTCAAAACCTCCATTTCTTGGTTCACTTCAATTCTAATCGCTTGAAAAACTTGAGCAAAAAATTGATTTTGTTTTAATTTTGGAGCCAAATTGTACAAAGCTGATTTCAAATCTTCAATTTGTCTGAATGGCTGAGTTGCTCTTTTGTAAACCACTCTTGAAGCGATTGCTCTAGCATTTTTCAACTCACCGTATAGCTTGAACATTTCAAACAATTGAGATTCTTCGTACTCATTCAAAACTTTTTTAGCATCTAATGTTGCGTTTCTGTCCATTCTCATATCCAAATCTCCTTCAAACCTGAAAGAAAAACCTCTTTCAGCAGTATCAAACTGATGAGAAGAAACACCTAAATCTGCAAGCAGCCCATCAACAGGCAACAATCTATGAAGTCTTAAATTATTTTTTACGTAAGCAAAATTTTGAGGTACAAACACAAATCGCTTATCATCTAACACATTTGCTAACGCATCAGGATCTTGATCAAACGCTACCAACTTAGCATCAGGTGACAACTGATTTAAAATCTCAGCAGAATGTCCTCCGCCACCAAAAGTGACATCCACATAAACCCCTTGATTATTGGTAATCAACAACGCTACCGCTTCATTAAGCAGTACAGGAATATGATATGTATTTGCATTATTTTGTACCATCATCATCGCCCATTACTTCAGCAGCTAAATCTTCGAACTCATCCCAATCTTCAGCAAGAAGGCCTTCATACCTTTTCTTGTCCCAGATTTCCCACAAGTCCACATTTGCCACCATGACGATGTCTTTTTGGACACCAGCCCACTCCATCAATGTTTTAGGAAAAAGTATCCTACCACTTGAATCGAGTGAAACTTTGATTGCACCTTTTTGAAACATGCGGGCAAATTTTCGATCTTTAGCTTTAAATCTATTCAACGACCTCAATTTATCCATCACCCTAGACCACTCGGACATAGGATAAAGCGATAAACAATCGTCAACCCCGCGAGAAATAACAAAATTTTCAGAATCTTCTGGAGACAATTGCTTGCGCATATCAGCAGGCAACGAAAGTCTTCCTTTCGTGTCCATTTTGCAGTGATATTCTCCTATAAATCCAATCATTCTTTTATTCGCGCGATTATTAGAGTGTAAAACTAAAAATAATTTTCCCACTTTTTCCCACAATTTTTACATTGTGAATAACTTTTGTGCAATGCAAATATATATAAAAAAATGATTAGACCAAAAAAGTCTCATAAATTAGGCTTTTACAATGATTTTTACGCTCAAAATATGTAGTGGGAAAAAGTGGGTAATTTTTAACACAACATTGTTAAATAAGTATCAAAACATTATTTATAAGAATTGATAACTTTGCAGTGTATTTTTTCATTTGTATGTCGAAGAAGCTCAAAAAGAAAACAGAAACAGTGCCTCAAGATCAGAAACTTATTGATGTTGAAAAGGCGATCCAAAGCAAGAATCCCAAACTACTAAAATGGATTCCAGGATTTGCTATTAGATACATCAAAAGGATTCTTCATCAAGAAGAGTTGAATGAAATTATTTACAGAAATAGAGACAAGAAAAGAATTGACTTTGTGAATGCTGGAGTAGAGGAAATGGGACTCAATATTGAGATTGAAGGACTGGAAAACATTCCAAAAACCGGAGGAGTTTATATTGCTGCAAACCATCCTTTAGGAGGGCTAGATGGCGTTGCACTAATGCACGTAGTCGGGCAAGTAAGAGATGATATGAAGTTTTTTGTAAATGACTTATTGATGCAAGTGGAGAATTTTGGCCCCTATTTTATTCCCGTAAACAAACACGGAATGAACGGAAAAGAATACAAAGAAAGGTTTGAAAAAGTTTACGCTTCGGATGAATGTCTTTTGATTTTCCCAGCAGGATTAGTTTCTCGAAGACAAAAAGGAAAAAAAATCGAAGATTTGGTTTGGAAAAAAAGCATTATTCAAAAAGCCATAGAATACCAAAAACCAATTGTTCCCGTATATATACACGCAAGAAATTCAAATAAATTTTATAATATTGCTTATTGGAGAAAAAAATTAGGCATTAAAGCCAATATTGAGATGTTTTATTTAGCCGATGAAATGTTTAAGCAAAATGGCAAAACACTTCATTTTGTAATTGGAAAACCTATTGAAGCGAGTACTTTTACAGAAGATAAAAAGCCCGAAGAATGGTCTCAATGGCTCAAAGAAAAAGTGTATAATCTTGGTAAAAATCTGACGCACAAATTTTAAAATTTAAGTAAAGAAAATGAAAGACATTATTCCTCCCATCGCAAGAGAAGTTCTTAAACAAGAATTGAATGCTGAAACATTCATCAGAAAAACCAACAAAGGTGATAATGAAATTTACATTTTCAACCACAAAAATGCACCCGCACTTACGCAAGAAGTGGGAAGATTAAGAGAGGTTACTTTCAGAGCAGCTGGTGGCGGCACAGGAAAACCTGTTGACATAGACCATTTTGACATTCACCCAACAGCACCCTACGAGCAACTAATTGTTTGGAGTCCTGAATTTGAAGAAATTGTGGGCGGATACAGATTTATAAAGTGTGGAATTACAAAAATTAATAATGGAGAACCAGAACTAGCAACAAGCCATCTTTTTAATTTTAATACACTTTTTATTGAAAAATACTATAACAAAACTATTGAATTAGGCAGGTCTTTTGTTCAGCCCAAATTTCAGCCTTCTCCCACTAATAGAAACGGACTTTTCTCATTAGACAATTTATGGGATGGCCTTGGTGCTATTGTGGTTGACAATCCAGATATTAAATATTTCTTCGGAAAGGTTACAATGTATCTTACCTTCGATAAACTTGCTAGAGATTTGATTCTAACGTTTATGAACACCGTGTTTCCAGACAAAGACCAACTTCTTTATCCAAAGAAACCACTTCAACTTTATAATGATACGTCAGAATTTTTGAATATAATTAAAAACTTAGACTACAAAGACGCGCATAAAGAACTCAACTCAAGAGTTCGAGAACTTGGGGAAAATATCCCGCCACTCATTAATGCTTATATGAATCTATCGGCAACTATGAAGACATTTGGCACTGCTTTGAATGATCATTTTGGAGATGTAGAAGAAACTGGCATTCTGGTTTCTATTGATGATATTTACGAAAGCAAAAAAGACAGACACATCAATACTTATACAAAATAATAAGCACAAAAAAAGCCATTCTAAAAGAACGGCTTTTTAATATTGTAATACAGTTGATTATTTAATAACAACTATTTTGTCTTTATCGTGATCTTCGTCATGATCTGGATCTGTGATACCATCTTCACTTGCTGTTTCTACACCACCTCTCATTGCTTTATCTTGAACTTCCTCAGATTGAACAAATTTACGTTCATTCAAAGGCTCAAATTTGCTACAACTAGAAACTGCAAAAACAAACAGTAAAACTATTAATGATATTTTATTTGACGCTTTCATTTTTCTTAATTCTAAACAAAGATAGAAATATTTTTTTAAATAACAATAGATATTACGTTTTTTTTGTTAAAAAGTTTCATTTTAGTTCAAACGCAATAAAAATAGTGTATTTTTTTTGTGATTTATGAATAATTACTACCTTTGCCGTCCATTTTTTAACAAGTATGTCAAAACGCAACGAGTTCATCATCCAATATTCTGGATTAAATTTAGGAGTTCACACATACGAATTTGAAATTGGGAAATCGTTCTTTGAGTCATTCGACTATGATGAAATTGAACATTGTCAGATAAAAGTGACAATGAAAATGGATAAATCGGCAGCGATGTTGGTTTTAGATTTTGTTATAGGCGGAACAGTTACATTACAATGTGATTTGTGTTTAGAAGATTTAGAAATGGAATTGTCTGATGAATTTAGACAAATTATAAAAATTTCAGATTACGCTGAACCAGATGATAATGATGAAATTGTGGTTGTTCCTTCAGCTGAATATGAAATAGATGTAACGAAATTCATTTATGATTTTGTACTTTTGAGTATTCCGCTTAAGAAAAAACATAAAGAGGGTGAATGTAATGAAGAGGCACTGGAAAAACTTAAATCCTATTTGGTAGAAGAAAATCCAGATGAAGAAACTGACGAAATTGACGAAAACGAAAATATTAAAAAAGAAAATATTGATCCAAGGTGGCAAGCCTTAATCAATTTAAAGAATAAAGAGAATTAAATTATTGAATTATATATAAATAACAACAGAAATGGCACATCCTAAGAGAAAGATTTCGAAAACTAGAAGAGATAAAAGAAGAACACACGATAAAGCAATTGTTCCTCAAATCGCAACATGCTCAACTACTGGAGCAGCTCACTTATACCATAGAGCACACTGGGTAGAAGGTAAACTTTACTACAAAGGAAAAGTAGTAATGGAAAAGGATAGCGCAATTTAATTAAGTAATTAATCTATTTTTTAATCATATTAAAGCCTTTTGAGATTTCAAAGGGCTTTTCTTCGTTAATATAACCCCAATTTATGTCTGATATTATCATTCCTCCAAAATTACAAAAAGGTGATAGCATTTGCCTCATTTCTACCGCTCGAAAAATCGACCCAGAAATGGTAAACCAAGCCATTGAAGTTTTTGTAAGAATGGGATTAAAAGTCGTTTTGGGGGAAAATCTTTTGGCATCACATCATCAATTTTGTGGCACAGATGAACAACGAGCCTCAGACTTACAAGAAGCAATCAACAATCCAGAAATTAAAGCCATTATTTGTTTTAGAGGTGGCTACGGTTCTGTGAGAATTTTGGAAAAAGTAGATTTCAAACCATTACTTAAATATCCAAAATGGATTGCAGGCTACAGCGATGTTACGGCAATACACAACACATTAAATGGATTAAACATTGCTTCGATTCACAGCACAATGCCAGTAAATTTTCCAACCAACTCACCTGCATCTTTAGCAACCTTGAAAAATGCACTTTTTCATGAAAATTATACGATACAATCACAAAAGATTCATCCACTGAACCAAATAGGAACTGCTACAGGAAAATTAGTAGGCGGTAATTTGTCTATGTTGTACAGTCTTTCAGGAACCACTTACGACATCCTTACAGACGATTGTATTTTATTTCTAGAAGACCTAGACGAGTATTTATATCATATAGACAGAATGATGTATAATTTGCATTTGTCAGGGAAACTGAAAAACATCAAAGCATTAGTTGTTGGTGGTATGACAGATATGAATGATAATGACACTCCTTTTGGAAAAACCGCTGAAGAAATCATCCATGAAATCATTACTCCTTATAAAATTCCTGTTTGCTTCCAATTTTCAGCTGGACATATACCAGACAATCAAGCACTCGTATTAGGAATGAAAACTCAACTAACTATTACTAATGAAAGTGTGGTTTTGGAAGTGAAATTTTAATTGAAGTAAATCGAATTTCTTGTTAAACAAGTTTCAAAAAAACACGAAACCATTTGTTCTCACCAAACGCTTTTCGCTGAAACCATTTGGTAATACCAAACGGTTTTTATATATTTGCATAACAATTTTGAGAAATGAATATGGAAAAAGAACTTTTTAGATATAATCCTTGGTGGGAAAATGATTTTTCTTCAATAAAGGAATTATTAGAAAGAGATGAAATTTTTTCTCAATTACTTGAGAACCTAGATAACAAGCAAGTCATTTTTCTAACAGGCTTGAGAAGAATTGGTAAAACAAGTTTGATGAAAATTGTGATTAGACATTTACTTACTCAAAAATTGGCTGAACCAACTCATATCCTTTACGTAAGTCTGGATGATTACTTGCTTGCAGGTAAATCTATAATTGAAATTGTAGAGGAATTTAAAACCATTCATAAAATCAAGTATAACGAATTTGTATATCTTTTTTTGGATGAAATAACATTTGTAGAAGCATTTGAAATACAATTAAAAAACCTTTATGACAAAGGAAATATTAAAATTTTTGCTTCTTCTTCGAGTTCTTCATTATTGAATAAACAACAAGGTTTTCTAACAGGTAGAAGCATTACTTTTGAAGTGCTTCCGTTGGATTTTGAAATGTATCTAAAATTCAAAAATATTCATATTTCAAAAGCAGATGAAAATTTGAAAAGTGAATATTTCAAAGATTTCTTAATAACTGGTGGTATCCCAGAATATGTTCTTACAAATGATGATGCATATATCAGAGAATTAATAGATAATATCATTTATAAAGATATTGCAGCTGTAAATGGAATAAGACAAATCCAACAATTAAAAGAATATTTTTTACTTCTAATGGAAAGGAGTGGTAAAACAATGAGCATCAATAAAGTTGCTAATGTTTTAGGAATATCAACAGAAACTTCAAAAAGATATTTTGACTTATTCAAAGATACATTTATTATAAATACAGTTTCTAAATTTGGAAATTTGAATGTACAGTTGGTTTCTCCAAAAAAAGTGTATGCTTGTGATACAGGAATTCGTTCATTTTATACTGGTGAAAGGGATTGGGGTTCTCTTTTTGAAAATTACACTTATCTAAGATTGAAGCACCTAGATCTGAATTATGTTTCAGAAAACGGAATCGAAATAGATTTCAAATCACACAATAAATTATTAATCGAGTGTAAGTTTCATAATGAGGCGCTAAGTGATAAACAACAACAACTTTTTGATAAAATTGTAGCACAACAAAAATTTATTGTTAGAAATTTTGAAGATATAGAAATGGTGAAAAAGATGGTGAAAAATTAGTTTTTCAATAATAATCTACACTCTTTCCCCGAAAATAGCACTCCCCACTCTTATCATATTACTTCCAGATTCAATAGCAATTTGATAATCTCCACTCATTCCCATAGACAAAATAGTAAAGTCGGAGCCGAAGGTATTTTTTTGTTTTACGATATCGAAAATAACTTTCAAAGCATCAAATTCTCTTTTTACTTTTGTTTCGTCTTCTGTGAAAGTAGCCATTCCCATCATGCCTTTGATTTCTACATTTGGTAAATTTCCTGCTTGAAAAGAGGTTATAATTTCTTCCAATTCCGTAGCGTCTAAACCAAATTTTGTAGCCTCTTCAGCAATATGAAATTGAAGTAAAACTGGAATTTTTCGATTCGATTTTTTTCCTTGCTTGTTCACTTCTTTTAACAATTTCAAACTATCAATACCGTGAATTAAAGACACAAAAGGAGCGATGTATTTTACTTTGTTGGTTTGCAAATGACCTATCATGTGCCATTCGATGTCTTTAGGTAAAGATTCATATTTTGCACAAAGTTCTTGTACTTTATTTTCTCCAAAAATTCTAAATCCAGTTTGGTAAGCTTCAAGGACAGCAGCATTGGGTTTAGTTTTGGAAACTGCAACTAAAGTTACTTCTGTAGGTAAAGTTTTGAGAATGTTTTTTAGATTTTCTGCTATTGTCATGTATTATTCTGCTAAGATTCTTTTATCCAACCAATGAAGTAAATCATTATATACCTCGTCTTTATTGATTTCGTTCAACATTTCGTGTCTTCCTTCAGGGTAGATTTTCAATTCAATATCTTCTACACCAACTTTTTTAAACTTTTCAAAAACTTCCGCAGGACCTTTTCCATAATTTCCAACAGGATCCATATCTCCAGCAAAAAGGTACATAGGTTTATGTTTGGCTATTTTATCTATGTTGGTTTTCTTTATTAATCTCCAATATTCCTTCTAACATATCACTAAAAAACTGAGAAGTAAAAATTTGCATGCAATAAGGATCTGCAATGTATTTGTCCACTACTTCTGTATCTCGGCTTAGCCAATCTTTTTCTGTTCTTTTGTCGTACTTTTTATTGAAATCACCAAAAGCCAATTTCGTCATCATCTGTGTACGATTTTTCTTCCCCATTAATGATGTATTGATACCGGCCAATCCTTTACCTAAAACTCCCATCAAACCAGGATGACCAGCAGTAGCAGAAAGAATATAGGCATCACCTGAATTTGGAAATTTAAACATCAATGTTCGTAAAATAAATGAACCCATACTATGCCCCAACATAATGATAGGCAATTCATTTTTTACACTAAATGTTTTGTTCAAAAACTCAATATCTTTAACAACTTTGTTCCATCCATCTTCCATGGCAAATAAACCAACTTTATCTATCGAACCAGCAGTTTTACCGTGCCCTCTCAAGTCACTGCTTCTTACCAAATAACCATGTTCATTTAGAAATGCTGCAAAATCATCATATCTAGCAGCATGTTCTCCCATGCCATGAACTATATGAACAATACCTTTAGGTTTTTCGCAATCCCAAAAGTACACAGTAAGCGGTGTGTCATCATGACTTTTGATAATTTCATTTGTAAAAAACATATTTTTAGTTTTATTGAGAAATTAATGCGAAGATAATAATATTATTATGAACTGATATTGTTATTGGTTTTCAATCCTAAAGAATGTTCACATTTGATGATTAAATTTTTAAAAGAGAAAAACAAGTTGTGAAACACAACATAGTGGCATTATATTTGTTAATTTTTTGTTAACGAAATTATAAATCAATCTTAAAAAAAACAAAATATGAAAGCATTTATCACCATTTCAGCAGCTGCACTCATCATGAGTTCATGTGCTATCGTCAGGCCAGGAGAAGTAGGCGTAAAAACTCAATTTGGAAAATTAAGTGAACCTAAAACAAGTGGCACAATTTCTTACAATCCGCTTATTGCAAAAGTAATTAAACTACCTACTAAAACAGTAAATAGAGAAGTTTCTATTAATTTACCATCAAGAGAAGGGTTGACTATTAAATCTGAAATTTCTATAATGTATCGAATTATTCCGGAAAAAACGAAATCCATTCTAACAGAAATCGGAACAGATTATGACAAAATTATAACGGCTGTTTTTAGATCAGCAAGTGCTGATGTTACTTCAAAGTATTATGCAAAAGATATGCATAGTGGTAAAAGAGGACAAATTGAAACTGAAATTTCAGATAGAATGAATGAATTGTTAAATCCTAAAGGATTTGAAGTAGAAGCGGTTTTGATGAAATCAATTTCACTTCCTGATGGATTAGCAAATGCTATAGAATCCAAACTTAAAGCAGAGCAAGAAGCACAGAGAATGGAATTTACCAAACAACAAGAAACATTAGAAGCAGAAAGAAAATTAATTCAAGCTCAAGGTAACAAAAACGCAATGATTGTTGACGCTGAAGCTCATAAAGAAATACTAAGAATTAAAGCTGAAGGAACTGCTCAAGCGACATTGATTGAAGCACAAGCACAACAAGAAGCCAATGAAAAATTAAACAAAACCATAACACCTAACTTAATTCAACTCAAACAAGTTGAAGCATTTTCTGACTTATCTAGATCTAGTAATGCAAAAGTGATTATAACAGATGGTAAAACGCCATTTCTGAGTTTACCATAAAAATAAAATCTAAGTTCGTAAAGTTTAAAGTCCTAACATGGCTTTAAACTTTACTGCTTGTCTTCTTGATATTTCTATTTTTTTCTCATCTTTCAAAGTTACTTGCAAACCTCCATTGAACCAATTTTCGATATGTGTGATATGATTTAGATTGATGATGTATTTTCTATTGGCACGAAAAAACAATTTAGCATCTAACTTATTTTCCAAACTATTTAACGATTTCAATACTAAAGGCTTGAATTTATTAAAATAAATACGAACATAATTCCCTTCTGATTCAAATAAATTAACATCTTCAATATTTATAAACCAACATTTCTCTCCATCTTTGATAAATACTTTGTCACCTTGTTTGAGTATTCCTCTTTCAAACCCATCCACATTTACTTCCTCATTCTCTTCATGAAGTTTGGCAATGGTTTCTTTCAACCTAGCTGGGTCAACAGGTTTTACAATATAATCTAAAGCATTTACTTCAAATGCTTTTAGTGCATAATCATTGTAGGCAGTAACAAAAACTATGGCTGGTGTTTTATCAATTTTTTCAATCACCTGAAAGCCATTCAATTCTGGCATTTCAATGTCCATAAAAACCAAATCTGGTTTTTGATCATTAATGAGCGTAATGGCTTCCATTCCATTGCTACACTCTCCAATAATTTCAATTTCGGGAAATTCTTCCAAAAGTTTTCTCAATTCTTTTCTTGCGAGTCTTTCGTCATCTACAATAACTGCTTTCATACGCTATAATTTTTTTTATATTTTTGATATGGAATATTGAGTTTTGCAACTACTTTATTATTATAATTTTCTATGTTTAAACTGGCATCTTCTCCATATAATATTTGTAATCGTTTTTGAGAATTAGACAATCCAATTCCCATATCTGGTGTCTTATTTTCTATATACTCACCATCATTATGAACCTCTATACTCAGATGGTTTTCTATAGCAGAAATATACAAGCCAACGGTTCCTCCAAGAGCCTTTTTACTAATTCCGTGTTTGATCGCATTTTCAACTAAGGTTTGAATAATTAATGGAGGCAATAAAACTTGATGAAATTTTTCATCTACTTTAATTTCAATATTTAACCTTTCTTCAAATCTTATCTTCTCAAGTGCTAAATAGTCTTTGACTATGGATATTTCCTCCGCTAAAGGAATCAGTTTTTTATTTCCCAATTGCAAGGTACTTCTCAATAAATTGGAAAGTTGCGTTATTGATTGTTTGGCAAGAACAGGTTCGTCATCAACTAAAGCCCTAATGCTATTCATTGCATTAAACATAAAATGAGGGTTGAGTTGATTTTTCAAATTAATCAATTCACTTTCTTTCTGAGAAGATTGTAATTGCAAATTTTTAAGTTCTTGCAGTCTGGACTTATCAAAATAATGATATCCAAAATAGATAATAGACCAAATAAGCACTAGAATAAAGTAACTAATAATCCCACCTATGATTGCTGGAAAAAAATTTTCGTTGAAGAGTTGTTCAGAACTAAAAGCATAAGAGAGTCCAACTTTAAAAAACGTAAGAATACTTGCAACAATTAAAGACCCCAAAATCACCAATGGAATTACTTTTGAAATTGATCTATTGAGCCATTTTTTTTGGATTAAGAAAACACGATACAAATGTGTAGTAAAAACAACCACAACGAGTAACACAAAAGCCTTTATCGCTGTTGAAGCCTCTATTTTATTACTTTGTAAATATTCACTTAGTAATCCCAAAGACAAAATAGCGCCCCAGCCAATAAACTGCAAAAACCAATATAACCACTTTTTATTTGTCATAACACGAAATTAGACATAAAGCGCAATTAAACCTAAGAAAATACATCAATGGTTATTTTTAGGGATTGAAATCAAAATAGTTTTGTTAAATCGAATGAATTTTACAGCAATTCCTTCATCTTTTCAAACACTTTCTCAGAAGCACCAATATGTTTTGAAACAAACAATTTTGATTTTTTTTGCATACTTTCTAATAAGGAAGAATCATTTAATAATTCATTGATTGATTTTGAAAAATCCTGGGAATTATTCAACAAAAAACTTCCACCTTCTTGATAAAGCGCATCCCCTTCAGGATATTTTGAAACTTTAGAACCATAGATTAACGCATTTTCCATAGCGCATGCTTCTAAAATATTGTGCAAATCATTCGTAAATCCTCCTCCCACAAATGCAATGTCTCCATATTGATAACAATTGGCAAGCATCCCAATATTATCGATAAGCAAAATTTTGTAATGCTCGATTTCTTTCCCTTTAATATTTGAATACCTAATTAATCCTCTTGGAAATTCGGTTTCTATTTGCTCTAAGTGTGCTTCAGAAATATCATGTGGTGCTATGATAATTTTTAAATTATCTGGAAATTCATGTTCAATATATTCTGCAAGAATTCCTTCTTCGATAGGCCAACTACTTCCCAATATTAAAAGTAAATCTGCTCCTTTGAATTTCTTGATTTCTGGAATAGGAACAACTCTTGAAGCTCTTTGCGCTACCCTGTCAAATCTAGTATCTCCACAAACTCCAACATTTTGAAATCCATTTTCAATTAAAACCTTTTCGCTTTCTTTATTAATACAGTAAATATAATCTATCTTTTGCATAATGGCTTTTTGCCAAGAGAAGCCCTTTCTGAAATACATTTGATTAGTTCTAAAATTACTTGAAAAATATAAAATAGGTGTTTTTCTTACTTGCAATTCCGCTAAAAAATTAAACCAAAAATCATATTTAACAAATACAGAAATAATTGGCTTTACAATATCTAAAAAATGTTTGGCGTTTTTTCTGGTATCAAGGGGTAAATAAAATATACCGTCCAAAATATCAACATCTTTGCAATATTCATAACCTGATGGGCTGAAAAAAGTAACTATAATTTGTTTAGATTTTAAACTACGATCACTTTTAATCAACTCAATAAGTGGTTTGGCTTGTTCATATTCGCCCAAGGATGACGCGTGAATCCAAATGGGTTTGTCCCATTTTGTGGCTTGTAATTTTTCTCGCCAGTTTTTTCTACCCTCTACCCATTTTATGGCTTTATTACTACCTAATAGTCCAGCAGTTATTACTCCCAATCCATATCCTCTTATGCCGATATTATATAAAAAACCCATTTAGATTCTAGAAAATAAAATTAATCAGATGGTGCTTTTCTGTAAACAGGAATTACCCATCCTATTCTTAATCCTATGAGAAAGTCTAGTCGATTGTCTAAATAAGGGCCTTCCAAATCTAGTTGATAATCTCTCATCCCTCTAGTAAAACCTTGAATAAATTCGAGTCCTAAAGTAAAATTTGCCAAATTCGTATTTCCTAAATGTTGGTAACCAATATATTGTTTCGTAATTACTCCAAGTGTGAGTCTATCAAAATAAACTAAATTAGGCTTAGTCAACTGAGCTACCAAATCATCTTGATTTTCGATTCTAATTTTATGTCTTATAAATCCTACGCCAAATTTTACTATCAAACCTGAATTAGGATTGGGTCCAATAATCGGAAAAATCTTTCCTACATTAAATCCTCCCGTAAAACCCCTTTGATACACTTCAATATTAGAAGGCTGCCCATCTATGGCAATTATTTGTCTGTCTGAAGTAAGAATCGGATCCAAAATTGTGCCTACCCTCACATTTTTGCTAAATAAAAAACCTCCTTCCAATTCGAATTGCCAGTTTTTTGCTGTTTTAACACCACCGCTAAATCCTAGATTACTATTGACTCCAAAAGACTTGCTCATGTCTAATAGCGGAAACTGAACAGCATAGGTTGTATTAAAAACAGGCGCAAAAATACAATTATCTTTTATGTTTTGAGCGCTATAACGAGTTCCCCAAAATAAAAAACAACAGACAATAAATGTGAATTTTATATATTTTTCCATTTGTGTATATATAACTACAAAAGTATTCAATTTATTTTATCATAAACCATTGAAATACTAATTTGCCAAATTTCTTATTTGTAGTTTAATATTTTTATATAGTTTTGCGAACTAATTTAAAAAAGAAAATAAAATGTTCAAAGAATTTAAGAAGTTTATCATGACAGGGAATGTCATCGACTTGGCAGTAGCTGTAATCCTTGCCGGAGCAGTAGGACTAGTTGTAAAAGGTTTTGTAAGTGATATTATGATGCCAGTTATAGGAGAATTTACTGGAGGTGTAAGTTTTGCTGATTTATCATACGAACTTTCACCTGCTACAGAAGTAGTAATGGGAGAAGATGGAGAAACAGTTTTAGAAGAGGCGAAACCAGCAAATCTTTTAAAATATGGTGCTTGGATTGATGCATTAATCAATTTAGTAATTGTTGGTTTTGTTTTATTTATGATTACTAAAGCTTACAATAAAACTAAAAAGAAGCAAGAAGAAGCACCAGCGGCTCCTCCTGCTCCTTCAAATGAAGAGCAATTACTTACAGAAATTAGAGATTTGTTAAAAAACAAATAATTTACTTTCTCTCATTAAAATGAGTTAATCTAAAAGTCAGTTAGAAATCTAACTGACTTTTTTATTTTAAATTAACTTTTGAAAGTCTATATTTTAACTACTTTTGCAGTCCAATTTAAATAACAACATAAAAATTAATATCAAAATGGCTGGAAACAGAACTTTTACAATGATTAAACCAGATGCGGTTGAATCAAAAAATATCGGAAATATTTTGCAAATGATTACAGATGCAGGTTTTTCTATCAAGGCAATGAAATTGACGCAACTTACTGTGGAGCAAGCAAAAAAATTCTATGAAGTCCATTCAGAACGTCCTTTTTATATGGAGTTAGTAGAATACATGACTTCTGGACCTATTGTAGCTGCTATTCTAGAAAAAGATAATGCTATGGCTGATTTCAGAACATTAATAGGTGCTACTGACCCTGCTGAAGCTGCTCCAAATACTATTAGAGCAAAATACGCTGAATCTAAAGCAAAAAACGCTGTTCACGGAAGTGATAGTGATGAAAATGCAGCTATTGAATGCGCATTTCATTTTTCAGATGCAGAGATTGTAGGGTAATTGGTTCGGGGTTTGTTGTTCAGAGTTCGGGGTTCGATGTTCGGAGTTCGGGGTTCGATGTTCGGAGTTGTTAGATTTTTAACTAAAAACTAACCCCTAACAACTAAGAACAAAAAAGAAAAAATGAAATTAAACTACAAAAGAGAAGGAAGTGGTGAGCCTCTAATTATTGTTCACGGTTTGTTTGGAAATCTAGACAACTGGCAGACGCTTGGCAAAAAGTTCGCTGAGAAATACGACACAATAATTGTAGATCAGAGAAATCATGGTCACTCTCCTCATGACGATGTGTTCAACTATGATGTAATGGCAGAAGATTTAATTGAATTAATTAATGATTTAAATCTGAAAAATGTCAATATCATCGGACACTCTATGGGCGGAAAAGCAACTATGAGATTGGCACAATTAAGACCAGATTTACTTCACAAAATTGTAATTGTTGACATTGGCCCTAAAGGATATCCTATCCATCATGATACGATTCTGGAGGGGCTTCATGCCATCGATTTTGATGTTGTAAAAACAAGAAGTGCTGCAGATGAAGTTATTTCTAAATATATCTCAGCACCTGATGTCAAAATGTTTTTACTTAAAAATTTATATTGGAAAGAAAAAGGTCAATTAGATTGGAGAATCAATCTGCCAGTGATTTCGGACAACATGGAAAAAATCGTTGCTGCTATTCCTAAAGATATTGTGGGCACACCTACATTGTTTATCCGAGGTGAAAAGTCCAACTATATAGTTGAAGAAGATTACAACGAAATTTTCAATCAATTTATAAACTCAGATATTGAAACCATATACAATGCTGGACATTGGATTCATGCTGAAAATCCATTTGATTTTTACCAATTGGTAATAGATTTTCTAGATTAATTAAAACCCCCAACTTACTCCACAACAAACTTAATAGTCGTTTGACCTTTTGAATTTGAAATTTTCGCTAAATACATTCCTGAAGAAAGAAAGGGAAGTGTAATTTGAGCTTGTTTGCTGTCATTCAAATTATGATTCACAAAAATTCTTTTTCCAGAAATTTCATACACTTCGATTTGAGAGTTTGAATAATTGCTTTTAAAGTTGATGTTTAGTTGACTATTGCTTTTATCAAAATAATAACTAGAAACAATTTGCTCCATTTCCTGTACTCCTACAACACCTTCAACCACCATTTCCAAATATACTGGTAAGTGGTCGCTTGCGTAAAATAATGCATTGGCAATATCTTGAGGCACCGAAGTATTAGTTCCAGTATTGACAGCACTGTTTAATCTGTTTCCATCCTGTCCTATGGCTTTGTAACTACCTTGCAGATATTTTAATTTATTTACCCCTTGAAGTACTTCGTTAGAAGTGAAAATAATATCAAAACGATCATCTAATCCACCTCCTGAACCACCTCCAAAACCAGTCGAAGTTCTTGTGGATTGCGTATGTAGATTACTGTAAAAAGAATTGTCTATCCAGTTTCCAAGAGAATTCATTGGGTCGTAAAGTATGGTAGAATTATGGTATAATAACGCTTGACAACCTGGTTCTGAACTTCTTTTGAAATTAAAATCTCCACCCACGATAATATTACCAGATCTGTTCATATTATGTAAATAGTTTTTAAAACTGATGGCTTCATCTTCTCTTTGGTCTTCATCCCATTCGTTACTACCTGCTTTTAAGTGACAACTGTACAACCACAAATAAATAGTATCTGTTGAGGCGTTCATATTGGGCTCTTTGTAGTATAAATGATATTCGCTAATATCTCTCAAACTTGTAGAAATTTGAAACTGTTGAATCAAACCAAATTTATTGGAATTGTAATAAAGCATATTATCTGTATCAGGGCCATTAAAATAATTGGCTCTAGCATAATGCGAAACCCCGTCTGTATTCATAGAGCTTGACAAAAGAAGATTTGCTCCAAAAAGAGATTCTAATTCTTGAACCAAAAGCAAATCTGGCTCTACATATCTCATAATTTTTCTCATCGTGTCAGCTCTAGAAGACTCTGAACTAGGAAAATCAAGTAAATTATAATACATAATACTGACAGTGTCTAGTTGACAAGTAGCAAAGAATGTGTTTAAACCAAAAACAAATAAAAAGAAATATTTCATAGAAAAATAAAAATTAAACTTCAAATATACTTAAAGTATTTATTGTAACGTATTTTATTTATTTTTCTCTCAATAAAGTTACGTATACAGGAAGGTGATCTGAATAACCTCCAATATATTCTCCATAAGAATAAGTTCTAAAGGGATAATTTTTGAATCTTCCATCTTGAGATATGAGATACGGCTTATTGAAAATTGTGACATTATAATAAGCAAATGTTTTGAATTCTTTTTTGATATCAACAAAACCAGAAGTAATAATCATCTGATCAAACAAGTTCCACGATTCGTTATATCCCAGAGTGCCAATACCTTTATGGTAAAGTTTGGTCATTGGATTATATAAGTCTCCTTCTACAACATCACTAACTTCCGATTGAGGTTTCAATACTTTTTTGATACTATTACTAACTGGATCATCATTCAAATCGCCCATCATAATTACTTTGGCGTTTGGATCTTCCTTTCTCAATGAATCCATAATTTGAAGTGAAAGTTTTGCAGCTGCGGCTCTGTAAGGCCCACTTTTCTTTTCTCCTCCTCTTCTTGAAGGCCAGTGACCAACGATAAAATGAACTCTTTCTCCAAGCAAATCACCAGAAACCAGCAATTGATCTCTTGATGCATAATTTGGTCTTCCTTCTAAAGTAAGCCTGTAACTTTTTGTTCCTGTAACTTTAAAGTATTTTTCTTGATACAAAAGCCCTACATCAATACCTCTTCTATCAGGAGATTCGTAATGCACAATTTTATAGTCTCTATTAGCAATTGATGGCTGTTTTACCAAATCTTCCAACACCAATCGATTTTCAATTTCTGAAACACCTAAAATAGCAGGTCCATCGGGTGTAGACTCCAATCCCATATCGGCAATTACTCTAGATAAATTCCCTAATTTTTCATTGTACTTTTTAGAGTCCCATTTATTATTTCCAAAAGGCGTGAACTCTTCTTGTAAAATTTTATTGGTGTCTGGATCCACAATTGTATCAAAAAGGTTTTCTAAATTATAAAACCCTACACATACCACTTCATACTCCTTTTGAGCATTGATAGGGCTGTAGAACAGAGTAAATACAAATAGGAAAAGATTTGTTAATATAAACTTATTATACATACGAGGTGATTTTTGTTTGTTCATAGATTTTTTTTAATACTTTTGACGCTCCAAATGTAAAAACATTAAAGTTAATTATAGATGAACCTAAGGTTAATATTTTTATTCGCAGTACTAACTGCCTCTTTTTCAAACACGTGGTCTCAGGTTGATTCTACCAAATATGACAAAGACAGTGCCACAAATGACATTCCAATCTTTATTATGGATGCAGATGAAGGTGGTGAAGACGACTCTCAAATCAGTGATATTAGTGGATTATTACAATCCTCTAGAGATGTTTACGTAAATAATGTTGGTTTTAATTTAAGTTTTGCTCGATTCAGGCTTAGGGGTTATGATACAGATTTAACAACTGTTTTTCTTCAAGGTATTCCTATGAATGACCCAGAAAATGGTCGAGCGATTTGGGCATACTGGGGTGGTTTGAATGATATTACTAGATATCCTGAAGTGGTAACAGGCGTTGCAAGTTCACACCTAACCTTTGGTGGTATTGGTGGTTATTCAAGTACAAGTTTACGTGCTAGCCAAAAAAGAAAAGGTACTAGAGTTTCATACGCAGCAACAAATAGAACCTACACCAGTAGATTGATGGTAACTCACAATACTGGTTGGCTGAAAAATGGATGGGCATTTTCGTTCTCTCTTTCAGGTAGATACGCCAATGAAGGTTATGTAGAAGGAACTTACTACAGTGGAATGAGTTATTTTGCTGCTGCTGAAAAAAGATTAAGTGACAACCACACAGTGAACCTCGCTGTTTTGGGAGCACCAACTGTTCAAGCAAGAAATGGAATCTCCGTACAAGAGGTTTATGATTTGACTGGAAATAATTATTACAATCCATATTGGGGGTACCAAAATGGAGAAAAAAGAAATGCAAGAGTAAGAAACAATCATATTCCTTATATAGTTCTTTCTGATGAATTGAAAATTAACTCTAAAAGTAAATTGACAAATTCAGTTTATTATACTTTTGGAAGAACAGGAAACTCTAACTTAAATTGGGCTGGTGCTGCGGATCCTAGACCTGATTATTACAGAAATTTCCCAAGTTACCATTATGGAAGAAATGAAACTGAACTAGGAGATGCATTAACTGCTTTGTGGCAAGCTAATGATCCTTCAACTACTCAATTGGATTGGGATTTCATGTATTTTGCCAATGGTAAAAATTTAGCAACAGTTCAAAATGCTAACGGCATTGAAGGGAATACAGTTACTGGAAATAGGTCTAAATATATTGTTGAAGAATATAGACTAGACCCAAGAAGACTTGGAATTAACTCCATATACACAAACAATATCACAGATAAAATTTTCCTCACTACAGGAGTGAATGGATATACATACATGAGTCAAAATTATAGAGTAGTAAAAGATTTATTAGGAGGTGATTACTGGCTGGATGTAGATCAGTTTGCGGAAAGAGATTTTTCTGATCCAGAAGTGGCGCAAAATGATTTATCAACTCCTAACAAAATCGTAAAAGAAGGAGATAGATTTAATTACGACTATAATCTTCATGTGAATTATGCAGATATTTTTTCTAATGCTGATTTTAAAGTTGGAAGAAAAATAGATGCTTTTGTAGGTGTTTCTTTAAACACTACAAGTTTTTGGAGAGATGGAAAATTACAAAATGGTAAATTCCCTGAAAATTCAATTGGTGCTTCAGAGAAAAACAACTTTTTTAACTATGGTTTAAAAGGTGGCTTGACCTACAAAATAAATGGAAGACATATTGTAACTGTAAATGCTTTGACTCAAACCAGAGCGCCAAATGTTCAGAATTCATTTATTTCTCCTCGAACAAGAGATAAAGTAATTGACAATTTAGAAAGTGCTCAAATATTAAGTGGTGACATTAACTACATTGTAAGATATCCAAGATTCAAATCTAGAGTAACTGCTTTTTATACTGAATATAATAATCAAATATGGTCAAGAAGTTTTTATCATGATGAGTATTTAAACTTTGTAAACTACATGATGACAGGAGTAGATAAATTATATCAAGGTATCGAGATTGGTGCTGAAGGAAATGTTACTTCTACCATCGTTGTTTCTGGAGCATTTACAACTGCACAGTATTTATACACTTCTCGTCCTACTGCGACTGTTACGATAGACAACTCAGAAGAATTAGTTGCAGAAAATAAAACAGTTTATTGGAACAATTACAAAATTGGTGGTGTACCACAAACAGCTGCAACTATTGGTGTAAAATACAACTCACCTAAATATTGGTACATTGGAGTTAATGCAAATTACGTAGCGGATATCTACATGGATCCTAATCCTGACAGAAGAACAGTAGAAGCTTTGAGTGGTTTTGTAGATACTGACCCTCAAGTGGCAAAGATTATTGATCAAGAAAAACTAGCAAACGGATATAGTATAAATCTTTTTGTAGGATATTCTTACAGAACTAAAGGCGGTCAATATTTAAGATTGAATGTCAACATTAATAACCTAACCAATAATACTGAATTCATTACTGGAGGTTTTGAGCAGCTGAGATACGATGCGGCTAATATAGATCGTTTTCCAAATAGATATGGATATGGTTTTGGGTTGAATTACTTCGCACAAATCAGTTACCAATTTTAATTTTAACCAAGAATTTTATACAACACATGAAAAATATAGCAATAACATTAGTTTTTACATCTTTATTAGGACTTTCATTTATCTCTTGTGAAAGAGAATATGACAAACCTGAGGTTCAAACGATTCCTGAAGGAGATATCATTGACATTCAAACTTTAAAAGGAATGTACGCTGGCGTGCCAGTTAAAATTGAAGAAGATTATTCCATATACGGAGTAGTAACTACAGATCAAACATCTGGAAATTTTTACAAAGAGGCTTATTTTCAAGATGCATCTGATGCTATCAACTTGAGATTTAGTTCTTCAGTTAGTTTTATTCAAGGTGATTCTATAAGGCTGTATCTTAAAGGAGCTTTGATTACGCAATTCAATGGTGTATTTCAAGTAGATTCTTTAGACCCAGACAAAAATGTTATTATTCAAGCAAACAACGTAAATGTAGAACCTTTGGTTTTGACAATACCTCAAGCCTCTACTGGACAAGCAAAATTGGTTCAATTAAATAATGTAGAATTTGTAGCAAACGAACTAGGACAAACTTGGGCAAACGGAATAACACAACAAAGTAAAAACTTGACACTTACTGATTGTGATGGAAATACCATTATCGTAAGATCTAGTGGATTTGCGAATTTTGCAGATGATGTTATTCCAGAAGGAAATGGTACATTTATAGGAATTGTTGGAATGTTTGGAACTACAGTACAAATGTACGTTAGAAACCCTAACGAACTAACATTGAACGGTGCTAGATGTACTGGAGGGGGAACAGTAATTTGTGACCCATTAAATTCATTCAATCAAGACTTTACTAGTAGCACAATTGGAAATACTGCCAATGGAAATTGTTGGGAAACTTTCTCTACTTTGGGAGCACCACAATGGGTTATTGGAGATATTGCTGGAGATAAAAACGCTACAGCTTCATTAAGTGGAACATCTGTAAGTGGGTCTCAAGTTATGTGGTTGGTTTCTCCTGAAGTAAATTACAATGCTTCCAACTCCCTTTCATTTCAAAGCGCTGTTCAAAACTACAATCACGATGGATTGGAAGTTTATGTTTTGACCAATTATTCTGGTGATCCAAATACAGCAACTCAAACATTGGTAACTGGAGGAACAATTGCTGGTGCTGCAAGTCCAAACAACAGTATGGTAGCTTCTGGAAATATTCCATTGTCTGGTTTTGGAATTTCTGGAACTTATAGAATTGCTTTTAAATACACAGGAAACCCTAGTGCTTTGCAAACCTCAACTTATAAAGTTGATAATATTGTCATTACTCAATAAAAAAATCAAATTTAATAACGCTTAATAAAAAAACAACAACAATGAAAAAACTTTACATTTTAGGCTTATCGGTTTTATCGATAGCATCAATTAACGCTCAAAACGTTTTTAGTTCTGACCTATCATCTTGGACAGGTGGAGAACCAGACGGTTTTATGGGGTCTAAATCTCATACAGCAGATTTGACTGTAACAGAAATAACTACTGGTGCTGATCATGGAACATCTACCGCTAGATTGGAGGTTGCAAATGGCTCCTCACACAGAAGATTCTCTACTCAACCTATGAGTGTTACTGATGGACAAGGTTATGAAGTAGTAATCTATGCAAAAGGTGAGGGAGAATTAAGAGTTGGAATGTTTGACGACCACACTCCTACTTCGTCTGCTGGATATATCAGTTATACTCCATATACAACTATTAATACTGCAACTACAACAGTTTACAACTTCACAGTTGTAGCTACGAACACTGCTTCAAATGCAGAGTTTATTATTTCTGTAATTAATACCGTTGCTCCAAACCATATCGAAATCGATAGTGTAGCGATAAATGAAGTTACTGTGGCTCCTCCTGCAACTGTTTCTGTTTACGATATTCAATTCACAACTGATCCATCTGGAGATTCGCCATACAAAGATCAAATTGTAAGTACTGGTGGTATTGTATATCATGTAAGAGCAGATGGCAAATTCTATATGTCAAGTGGAACTGGACCTTGGAGTGGAATTTATGTTTTCGAAGGTAACTATACTGTAGCCCCTGGAGATTCTGTAACATTCTCAGGAGAAGTAGTAGAATTCTTTAACCTTACAGAATTAAAAAGTTTGACCAACTTCAACGTTGTTAGTCAAGGAAACTTTTTTATAGCAAATTCAGTATCTACTGCTGCTGCCAATACTGAAGCATACGAAGGGTGTTTGGTTTCTACTTGCGGAACAGTTACTGCTGCCCCCAACAACTTTAATGAATATCCAATCAATGATGGAACTGGAGATGTACTTACAGATGATTTCCTTTTGGGGGGTGCTTATGTTCCACCTGTTGTTGGAAATAAATATTTAATTAAAGGAATCGTAGATTTTAGTTTTGGAGATTTTAAAATTCTTCCAAGAAATGCTGCTGATGTTCAAGTAACTACTGCTTGTATTACTTCAGTAACTGAAAACAATATTGATTACAATGTATATCCTAATCCAACAAACGATGTATTAAACATTGAAGTAGAAGGAAACCACAATGTTTCAATCCTTGATATCAATGGTAAAATAATGATGAACCAAATCACTAATGGTTTCACAACTATTGATGTGAGTGGTTTAGCTTCTGGAATGTATTTAATCAATGTGGAAGGAAATATGACTAAGTTTATCAAAAACTAATCAAATTCATACTTTAAAATATCTTATAAAGCTGCTTAAAATTTTAAGCAGCTTTTTTTGTGTCAAATATTTTTTGTAATTTAGTGGAAATATAAATCATACCAATTCTTATGAGCAAAATAAAGATTTGTTTTACAATGTTTAAGCCCCTATTCTTATCATTGCTAATAACAATAAGTTATTGCTCAATTTCTGCTCAAAAAATTCTCTCTGTTGATTTGACGGAAATCAAAGAAAATATTTCTGATATTACTTCTCCCAATTATTATCCAACACTGTTGAGCAAGTTTTCTAATCTTGACACAACGCTCACGCCAAATCAATTGTATTTATTGTATTATGGTAAATATTTTCAATCATTTTACCAACCTGCAGAAATTCCTAAAAATCAGAATGACATGTACAAGAGTCTTAGCGAAAAAGATTTTAGCGCTGCATTAGTATATGGAAAAAGAGCTTTTGACATAGATCCTTTAGATTTAAAAACTTTATTTGGAATTTCACTTTGTCACTACTATTTACACAATGAAACTGAAATGGATAAATATCTTCACATGTATTATTCTTTGCTTTCTGTAATAGTAGCCTCTGGAGATGGTAAAAAACCAGAATCTGCAATGGTGGTGATGTCTGTTTCTGATGAATATGAAGTAATAAGTGATTTGGGAGCATTAGTTACCAAACAAAAGACGTTAAAAAATA
>JAGYKU010000037.1 GCA_018401455.1 Flavobacteriales bacterium | reverse complement strand
AAAATCCATTGAATAATGAGACGGAAGACTGAAAGAAAGCGTTTGAGCACCTTGAAAAAGCCTATCTATATGTGATTGAAGATTAAACGGTCTTCCATTGATTAATCGAATCGTCTCAAATAAACCATCGCCATATCTAAAAGCTCTATTATCTTTTAAATAAGGTATATCTCCTGAACAAATCTCCCCGTTGTTGTTTATTTTTGAATAAGAATTCATCGATACAAAATTAGTAGTAATAATGCTAGAATTGACAAAGATTCAGCCAAAGTTTTCAACTAAACCCATTAAAAGGGCGAATGCAATATTTTTGCTTGTAAATAACTACTAAATAGCGGTCAAACCAAAAAGAAAATCATATTCTGTTATTTTTTTCAACAACATAGGAAATCCTATTAAATGGTTTTCTGTATTTTTTAAATCGAAAACTCCATGAAGATGAATAAAACCATCTTTATATTCCTCAAAATGCAACTCAAAACCATTTAAGCCTAAAGCTTGTACTTTTTCGATTACAAAACCATCCATCATTCCTTTATGTTCGTAGTTGTCAAAAAATGGATCGAATCTAAACACCATATCGAAATTAGAAAATGTAGGTTGAAAGTTTGAACTAGGTAAATCTGGAGTAAAAACTAAAGCGTTGTCTGTGAAATAAAAAAACACTCTTTGAAATTGCTTCTCTTTATTCTTTATTAAAACGTAATCTTTCAAAACAAAAGAATAGTAATCTCCAATTTTGGATATCGAAGAATCCTTTTCAATCAAAGATTTTGTCGCAGCTACATCTTCTAACTCAATTGCAAAATTAAAATATGGATAACTAAACATTTCATCAATACCTCCTTTTGCAAAAGGGATTTTCATATCCACTAAATCTTTTTCGACATATTGAAAAGGATAATTTGGATTAGGTTTAGTTTCATCCGGATTGGCTTGTTTTTCTAGTCTTTTGATAGAAACATTCTTAAAACTTTCTATCGATGAAGAGATGGCTCCAGTCCAATATGATAAAAGATACTTTTTTTCAATGGGTAATATCACATCAAAAAAGGAATCAAAAGATTTAGGATTAAGACTGGCGCTCACTCTAAAACATTCTTTATTTTGTAAAAGCACTTTTTCCGATTGTTCTTTAAAAATAATAGCATCCTCATTAGAAGCTTGCAACATTACATCCACTTCAAAACCAGCAGGTGTAAGATTCATTTTGGTGATTTTTCTATCGAATAACCCGCTGATAATAGCAAGATATGGATTGACACTTTCTGAAAATTTGTTGTTTTTCTTTGTCCAAATTAAAATTTCGTCTTTTTGAGAAAGCAAATCAGCAAACGATTTATCAACATCTTGGAGATGTTTTTCTTTGGTAAAAATTTCATCGAAGCATTGTTTTGCCACCTCATCATTTACCTCTGTAAATTCACATTTAACACTTACACCGATATTATCTTTTAGTAATATAATTTGGTCATCTTTACCTAGTAAAAGATATTTTCCATTGCCGTAATCAACTGGTTGAGGCTTGTTGTCCCTTGGGTTTAAAAATTGAACAAATGCAGTAAAGTTAGTCACTTCTACTATCACTCCATAAAAAGGTAAATTTGAATTTTCAAGTGTAAACCTAAAAACTCCGATTTTTGACATGAGATTAAATCCTAAATCCAAATTCGGTTTTTTATCTTCAGATTTCAATGCTCCTAGTTCCAAAGAATCGAAAACTGCGGGATTATCTTCCATCAATACAACATAAGACTTTACAAACTCTAGCGGATTGAGAAGCAATACAAAATCAGCATTCTCAGGAACGAACTTTAGGTGTGTGTTTTCACTTGATTTGGGTAGTACGAAATAAAAACCAAATGCAAAAAGCATCAAAATAGGCCAAAAAGACCAAAGAAGTAGTTTCTTTTTCATTTTTTAAATTAACAATTGTCAAATTTAATAAAAGATTTTGGAACTACGTAAAAATATGTGAGATGGAAGATTAAACTCATTTGAATAAAAATGATAAATTCAGTACTTTTATTCAATTTCACTAACTAATTCTTTTATCCACTCAATGGCTTTTTCTTTGCTTTTAAAAACTTTTGTTGGGACTAAAGGCTTGTTGAATTTGATGTAAAAACTAATCAATATCTTATGAGGTAAAAATTCCAAAACAAATGCCTCGCAAAGAGAATATTTCAAAGATTCTTCAGTTGCCATAAAATCTCTTGCTTCTTTAGAAATGTTTGAAAATTCTCCTCCAAAAATCAAAATTGGTACTTTTTTCCCTTTACTCAAAATTCCAAAAGTTTCTGCATTTTCTCTTACATCTTCTTCAGAAAGATGAGCGTCTTCTTTGGTGTATAGTTCTATAATACCATCGTTTCTGAGTTTAACAATGGAGTGACTTAATTCTATAATTTCTGTGTATTGCTTTTCATTCATATTATTACCTCAAAGGTAAAAAAAATATTAACTTTATTATTCTATTCTGGAAGATTCAACTACAAAAAAACGCCCACAACAATTTTTTATAATTGCGTGAGCGTTTTTTTTCTTGTCTAACTATGAAAAAGACATTACGATTTCAAGATTTACGATTGTACGATTAGAAAATAAAAGATTCCAAACATTAACTTCATTTATCTTCTTTCTCCTCCACATTTTTATTTTCAACTTCTAAAGAATTCTTATCTTCTTTTTTTCTGAAAACCATCTTATTATTGAATTCATCAATGATGATGTCTGATTCTACAGTTACTAGTCCTGAAAGTAGCGCTTTAGACAATTCATTCAAGAGTTCTCTTTGTATCACTCTTTTTACTGGTCTTGCTCCAAATTGAGGGTCATAACCTTTAGTGGCAAGGTAATCTATTGCAAAATCAGTTGCTTCGATATTGATGTGTTTTTGTTGTAGTTTGGTTTTCAATTGTGACAACTGAATTTCAACAATACTTCGGATATCTTGTTTGCTCAACGGGTGGAACATTACTGTTTCATCAATTCTATTCAAAAACTCTGGTCTCAAACTTCTTTTCAGTAAATCCAATACTTGAAATTTGGTTCTACTCATTACTTCATTCATATTATCTTCTGTCACATCATCAAAATTGGCTTGAATCACATCAGAACCTAAATTGGAAGTCATGATGATAATGGTATTTTTGAAATTGACCAATCTACCTTTACTGTCTGTCAAACGACCATCATCCAATACTTGCAATAAAATATTGAAAACATCTGGATGTGCTTTTTCGATTTCATCTAAAAGTATCACTGAATAAGGTCTTCTTCTCACGGCTTCTGTCAATTGACCTCCTTCATCATAGCCAACATATCCTGGAGGCGCTCCTACCAATCTCGAAACACTGTGTCTTTCTTGATATTCACTCATGTCAATTCTCGTCATGGCATTTTCATCATCGAAAAGGAATTCACTTAATGCTTTCGCCAACTCAGTTTTTCCAACACCTGTAGTTCCTAGGAAAATAAAAGAACCTATTGGTCTTTTGTCATCTTGTAGTCCAGCTCTGTTTCTTCTCACAGCATCCGAAACCGCTTTGATGGCTTCATATTGCCCCACTACTCTTTTGGCAAGTTGCTCTTCCAATCTCAACAATTTTTGACTTTCACCTTCGAGCATTTTGGTAACTGGAATTCCTGTCCATTTACTCACTACTTCGGCTATTTCTTCGGCATCTACTTCTTCTTTTATCATTTTGGAAGTAGTTTGCAATTGAGCCAATTCTGCTTTTGTAGTTTCTATAGTTTGTTGCAGTTCTTTTAGAGTTCCGTAACGAATTTCAGCGACTCTTCCGAAATTTCCATTTCGCTCTTCTTGTTCGGCTTCAAGTTTTAAATCTTCAATTTGTTGTTTTGAAGTTTGAATTTTCTCAACCAACTCTTTTTCAGATGTCCATTTTGCCATGAAGGAGTCTTTTCTTTCATTAAGATTTGCCAACTCCTCGCCTATCAATTCTAATTTATTGAAATCATTTTCTCTTTTGATGGCTTCACGCTCAATCTCCAACTGCATGATTCTTCTTTCAATTTCATCGAGTTCTTCTGGTTTAGAATTGATTTCCATTCTTAATTTTGAAGCCGCTTCATCAATTAAATCGATGGCTTTGTCTGGTAAGAATCGTTCGGTAATATATCGCTGTGACAATTCTACAGCAGCAATTATAGCAGCATCTTTTATTTGAACTTTATGGTGATTCTCGTATTTTTCTTTGATTCCTCTCAGAATAGATATCGCATCTTCTGCTGAAGGTTCATCGATCAGAACTTTTTGGAATCTTCTTTCCAAGGCTTTGTCTTTTTCAAAATACTTTTGATACTCATCCAAAGTAGTAGCCCCAATTGCTCTTAATTCTCCTCTTGCTAAAGCAGGTTTTAGGATATTAGCAGCATCCATTGCGCCTTGTCCTCCACCAGCACCCACCAATGTGTGAATTTCATCAATAAACATTACAATTTGTCCATCAGCAGAAGTTACTTCTTTAATGACTGCCTTCAGCCTTTCTTCAAATTCTCCTTTGTATTTCGCCCCAGCAATTAAAGCGCCCATATCTAAAGAGTAAATCACTTTATCTTTGAGGTTTTCAGGAACATCTCCACTAATGATTCTGTGCGCCAAACCTTCTGCAATGGCTGTTTTACCAACACCAGGCTCACCGATTAAGATAGGATTGTTTTTAGTTCTACGTGTCAAAATTTGTAATACTCTTCTTATTTCTTCATCTCTACCAATAACTGGGTCTAACTTACCTTCTCTGGCCAATTTATTGAAATTAAGTGCATACTTTTCTAGAGAATTGTATGTTTCTTCTTGGCTTTGAGAGGTTACTCGTTCACCATTTCTCAAATCTTCGATAACTTTTGAAAGTCCTTTTTCAGTTAAACCTTGGTCTTTCATCAATTGACTCGTTTGGTCATTGCTTTCAATGATGGCCAATAATAAATGTTCTATACTTACAAATTCGTCTTTCATTTTTCTAGACAAATCTGTTGCTTTCATTAAAGTTTCGTGTGCTTTTCTCGATAATTGGATTTCTCCTCCACTCACTTTCGGATAAGAGGCAACAATACTGTCTAGTGTCTTTTCAAAAACTGGAGCATTGATTCCAAATTTACTCAAAATATGTTGCGTAAGGTTTTGATCTGCTTTTAATATTCCTTTTAGAATATGTGCATTTTCTATAGATTGATGACCGTGAGAAACCGCTTCTAAATTGGCTTCAGAAATTGATTCTTGAGCCTTAATGGTAAAATTATTTAAATTCATTTTTTCTAACTTTTTGTGTGTTCGTGATAGTTGTTTTTTGTTTTAAGCCTTAAATACGATTTCGACTTCGTCAATTCTAATTCCATTTTAAATTTTAGGACAAAATAGCAGTTTTAGTTTTAAAAAAATGGATGAACCATGTTAAAATGTCTTGTTTTATAAGACTTTACAGACAGAATTGCATAAATGATTGTTAAATACTTTATTGAATGATTTAATTTTGTGGTACTAATATTGGTTTCTTTGTTGTTTAGTATTCATTTTAACGATTTAGAAAATCAAAACACTTTCAAAAATAGTACTTTTATTCTTATTCATTAGCAATTCACTTCTGTGTTTTGCTGATGATGATATTTTGGAAATCGGAATTTTCAGAGACTTCCAATTGAAATCTGTAAAGTTTACTCCGAAAGACAATCATTATCAAATTTTTGATGAAAATGATTCTCTTTTGTATCACTTACAAAGCAATGAAGTGCTTACTATAAAAGTAAACCACAACAAAACCATCAACATCAAAGTTCCAGATGAAGATATTGGGAATTTCAAAAAAATAAAAATCGTTAGTAACTTTCCTGAAAGTTATTATAAAATTAAAGGGATTAGCCCTTCGAGTAAAGAAAGAGCTTATTTTGGAGGTCTATCTTGTTTTTCTTGGGCTGGCCATCTCGATGTAGTTAGTTTGGTTTCGATGCACCATTATTTAATTGGCGTAATCGAATCTGAATCTGGTAATAGTCAAGGAAAGGAATATTATAAAGTTCAAGCGATTATCAGTAGGACTTATGCTTACAAAAACATCAACAAATTCAAACACGAAGGATTTATGATGACCGACTTGGTGAATTGCCAAGTTTATTTAGGCAAAATGTATCGCAATCCACTTATTGAACAAGCTGTAAAAGAAACAGCCAACTTGGTTTTGGTAGATCAAGAAATGAATTTTATAACCGCTGCATTTTACTCCAATAGCGGTGGACAAACAGCCAATTCGGAAGATGTGTGGAGCAAAGAAGTTCCTTATTTAAGAAGTATTAGTGATCCTTTCTCCAAAGGAAAATCAACCTATCATTGGACAAAGACTTATGATAAAAAGGAATTTCTAACCAAATTGAAACAATTGTACAACTTCCCTATTCATGACACTACAGCAGTAGCAGAAGCATTGCAATGGCAACAAGAGAAAAGAGCTAAATATTTTGTAGATTGGAAATATCATATTTTACTCACAGATTTCAGAACAGATTTCAAAATAAGAAGTACCTATTTCTCTGTTCGTGAAGAAAACGGTAAAGTCATTCTCGATGGCAAAGGCTTCGGTCACGGTGTGGGTCTTTCACAACAAGGCGCAATGAACATGTGCGATATGGGCTACAGTTACAAAGATGTTCTATTTTTCTACTATACAAACGTTCACCTTATCGACCTGCAAAAAAGGTATTTTTATTTGGCGCAATAATGTTTAATTAGTTAATTGGTTGTTGGTTATCTGGTTAATTAGTTAAAAGGTGTTATTTAGAAATGAAATTAGCATAAATTTACCACAGAGGCACGGAGGACACGGAGGCAAAATGTAATTTTAGGGATAAACATAATAAGTCTATTTAAGATTATTGATGCTGTAAAACGTATAATTAACGGGATATATAGCCAACTCTGTGCTCTCTGTGCCTTTGTGGTTCAAAAAAAAATACAATAAAGAATTTTGATGAAGTTAGAAATCAAATTATTAGTAAAATAAATTTATATTTGTTTAAAAATGAAATTAGCGTGAATTTACCACAGAGACACGGAGGACACAGAGGCAAAATGTAATTTTAGGGATAAACACAATAAGTCAGTCTATTAAAAATTAAAGGGAAACTAATGGGTCTTTGTTAATATTGTCTTAGTTAAATTTAAAACTACCTAATCAAAGTTACATTACCTTTTTTGAAGTATTTTTCTTGATCTATACACAGAATTTCGAGATAATAATCAAAAACTGCTGGATCACATTCTTTCCCTTTAAATGTTCCATCCCAACCAATTGATTGGTCATTAGGTTTCAAAAACCAATTCACCCCATCTATTATAAATCCTAAAAATCATTTCTTCAATATTGTTTCCCCTTACGTACAAATAATCATTCGTATTATCTGAATTAGGTGTAAATGCATTAGGAATAAACAAATCAGGTTCTCCACAAATAACTTCTTTTACGTAAATCGTAATGGTATCTGATTTTAAACAGCCATTATCACTTGTAACAGTAACTACAAATGTGGTGTTTTCTGACAAAGTAGCCGTAGGATTAGGAATTTGAGTATTATTCAATAATATACTTGGGGTCCAATTATAAGAATACCCAAGAGGTGTTACACTCAATCCTACTGTTGAATTTTCTATAATCGTGTCTTGAGAGGCTGAGGCTTGTATATTCAAACTTGGAAAATTATCTACTTCAACAAAAACACTATCCAAAATAATGCAACCTTCCGAACTTACAGCATTCAAAACAACGTAACCATTAGTATTTGGCAAAACCCAAATGCTGTCATTTCCATTATTAGACAAAATCACTTCATTTGGTGACCAATCATAAGTGAATGTTTGATTCATATCAAAAGAGGAAGCTACAACTAATAAACTATCGCCTAAACAAACAACTGTATCGTTGGAAAGTGTAAGTTGACTATTGACTAAGTTTACAGTAACGCTATCAAACAATTCACAACCATTGTTGCTAATTTGAACGTAATAAGTTGTTGTAACTGGAGGTGAAACATTGATTGTTGGATTGGTAATAGGGGAATTGATGACATCCGTAAAATCACTATTAGTCGACCAAATATAAGTATTGCTTGTTCCTAAAGAATTAGCCACAAGCGTTGCTATTTCATCATCTGAACATAATGTAGTATCGTTACTTACGCTCAAAAGTGGAGTATTTACAAATACTGTTTGAGTAATTGTATCTGTACAAATTCCATTGCTTATCAAAAGTTGATATTGTGTAGTTGTAATTGGAGAAGCAAAAGGATTAGAAATAGTATCATTGCTCAAAGTTGAAGAAGGAGACCATTCATAAGTGAGAGAAGGATCTAAGTTTGGTAGCAAACCTATTTGTACATTTTCATCAGGACAAATATTTACATTACTTAAAGCATAGGAAGAATCTCCAATAATCGTAATTTCTTTGAAAATTGTATCTCCAAAATTACAAGTTGCTGTATCTTGAAGAATCAGCGAAACTAGATATGTTCCTGGAGTTTGATAAGTATGTGTTGGATTTTCTTGTGTACTCGTTGTATTGTCTCCAAAATCCCAAGAAAAATTTGTATTGAGTTGAGACAAACTTGTATTGGTAAAATTAGCCGTAAAAGGAGCACAACCAATGGGCGGAACATCAAAATCTGCAATAACAACAGGCAAATCGAAGTCCATTTTGAAAACTCCTAAATTACAACTGCTATTATTGGTTGATGACACTGCATTGGCAGGAAAAATAGTCATATCCGAATTGTTTCCACAGCCTGCACACATCGCTTGATACACTTTTCCTTTTCTGTCGAACCTACTGGTTCCACCATCTACATGCTCAGCAGAAATTGCCCCGCCAAAATAAGAACCATAAACCACTCCAGAAGCATCATCTTCTAGTACCATTACATAAAAATCACTGCCATTTGTAGTATTTTGAAAAGCGTCTAAAGTTATCGGCATTCCGAAAGTATTCCCAGCATTATTGTCTAAAGTTGCTAAATTATTCACAGAACCTCCCCATCCGGCTAGATACATTTTACTGCACAAATCTACCAAAAAAGCAGTCGGAGAAATATTGATGCCATTTCCAGAACCGAAAACAGTGGCATATAGTAAAGTATCTAACTCTGGAGCTAATTTCGCTACAAACTGTCCACTTCCAAAGTTGGACCAAGTTACATTTTTCACAAAAGTAGAATCTGTAACTTCTGTTTGACCTAGAAGATACACATTTCCAGGTCTGTCTAATTCTACAAAATAACTTTGATCATAAGTTCCAGAACCTACAAATGTAGAATTGATAACTGCACTTCCATCTCTTTTGATATGCGTTACAAAACCATCACTTCTGCCTCCTTGAAAGGTATTTTGATAAGCATTATTCGATGCAGGAAAATCAGGAGAAACAGTGCCTCCGGTAACATAAATATCCGAACTGTCATCTAGTGCCAAAGCATAAACTGCATCGTGATTATTTCCACCTAAATAACTACTCCAAATAATATTTTGTAGATTATTATCCATTTTGATGATAATACCATCCAATGCCCCACCACCGTAATTGGGTTGAAAAACTCCAGAAGTAATGGGAAAATCTGGACTTTGTGTACAAGTAGCAATGTAAATATTATTGTTTTTGTCTATGTCAATTTCTCCACGAACTTCATCTGCATAATTGTATCTCAAAGTATTTAAAGTTGCTGTTGCACTCGTACTGTTCAGTCCATCATTTTGCGAACCACCAATATAGGTTGATGCTTGCAAAATAGTTCCTGCTGCATTCAGCCTACTCACAACGATATCAGATCCATTTACATAATTGACTCCCAATCCATTTTGAAGATTATTGGGTGTTCCTCCGTTAAAAGTATTGTCATAGCAACCAGTGGTGGTAGGATAATCAAATGAACTTGTAGTTCCAAAGACAAACAATTCATCCAGACTATTTACAATCAAACTATGAGGCAATTCATCACTTGAACCACCAATAAAAGTAGAATAAATTAAAAAAGTACCAGTAGTATCAAATTTTGAGATGGCAATATCTACTATTCCACCGTTGAATGAAGTACTGTATGCACCTACTGTTGTGGGGTAATTATTGCCAAAAGCCGAACTTCCAGCATACAAAAAACCTTTTGAATCGAAAGTGGCTGAATACCCAAAATTATTCGAAAAAGAGCCAGAATATGTAGAAAAAATTAAAGTTGGATCTATTACTAAAGGTAGCGAATTGTCGTATTGCTCTTCAATATTGAATGACAATTCATTTTTATTTAATTGGTAAGAAGTTTGAATAATCTTTCTTTTTCCATTAATAATTTGATAAACTACAGGAGGTGCTTCTATGATTTGATTGACGTTGGTATGAATAAATAACTTTCCTTTTTTGATTTCAATTTTGTTTTGTCCATTGTATGAAAGTTTAATTTTATTAGGATTTGCATAAGGTTTTACAATAAAATCATATTTCAAGTTAAACAATTGCGAATACATTTTGAAATCAATACCATCATAAATATTTTCATATTGCACTTCATAAAAAGCATACGCTTCACTTGCCCATTTTGATGGTTCATTTCCAATAAAATAATTGTAATAATGCGGAGTCTTATCCTTTTTATGTATTCTTAAATTTTTATTACTTCCAATAAACTTAACTTCATAGGCATGCCAATGAAGTGTGTCTAAATCTTTTCTCAAACTTTTGTCATAGTGCCCTTGAATGTATTTGTTTACAGTGGCAGGATCATAAAGATCAAACAAAAGCCCATCGTTTTGTAAATATAAATAACCACTTTTTAAATCGGATTTAAAATGTACTTGATTTGGCCATTGACCTTTGTTTTCGATAAACTGATAAGCTCCAGCGTGTTCTTGGGCAAGTGAATCAATTGAAAAACTAAAAATAATAATAAAATGAAATATTAAGCCTAAGGAATTTAGAAATTTTAGGGGAATCATTTGAGTATATAAATATAGAGGCTTCATATTCCGTAAAAATATAAAAAAAACGTGAATTGTAGCACAAAAATTAAATCTAAAAAGAACTAGAAAAAGAAAACTATTCTACTTCATAATTTTCTCTCTATACATTCTCATAAATTTAGAACTATAAACAAAGTCTGTAACTTCTTTATTTTGAGTTGTCAAAATAGATTCTTTATCTCCTGTCCAATGGTTCTTTCCTTTGTAGATAAACATAATATTTTCACCAATTTCTAGTACAGAATTCATATCGTGGGTAATCACAACGGTAGTCATTTTGTATTCTTCTGTCAAATCTTTAATCAAATCATCAATAAGAATGGAAGTACGAGGATCTAAACCAGAATTGGGTTCATCGCAAAACAAATATTTCGGTTTCATCACGATGGCTCTTGCTATAGCAACACGTTTTTGCATACCACCACTAATTTCGGAAGGAAATAATTTATTTTTATCAAGAATATTTACTCTATCTAGGCAGAACTTTACACGCTCTCTCATTTCCTTTTTGCTCATTTTTGTGAACATAGTAAGCGGAAACATAACATTTTCTTCCACAGTCAAACTGTCAAAAAGTGCTCCACCTTGAAAAAGCATTCCAATTTCTTTTCTTATTTCTTTTTTCTCTCTTTTTCCCATAGAAATCAAATCTCTACCGTTGTATAGAATTTGACCATTTTCGGGTTTATGAAGTCCTACAATACACTTTGCTAACACAGATTTCCCACTACCACTTTGTCCTATGATAATATTGGTTTTACCTTCTTGAAAAGTAAAGTTAATGTCGTGAAGAATTTGAACTTCACCGAAAGATTTATCTATGTTTTTTACTTCTATCAAATCAATACCAATTGTGTGATTAAATAATTAAATAGTAAAATTAAAACGCTCGAATACACAACCGCTCTGGTACTTGCTTTCCCAACTTCCAATGACCCTCCTTTTACATAATACCCTTGATATGCGCTAATCGATGTCATTATGAATGCAAAAACTGCTGTTTTTGATAATGCATACGTCAAATACATCATATCGTTATTATTAAAAGCCACTATTCCATATTTATACTTTTCTACAGTTACCAATTCAGTACTAACGCAAGCAAACCAACCTCCAAGAAAACCAAATAGCATACTAAAAACTATCAACAAAGGGAAAATTAAAACAGCTCCTAAAATTTTTGGAGTAATTAGAAAATTTCTAGAATTTACACCCATTATTTCGAGCGCATCAATCTGTTCTGTAACTCTCATAGACCCCAATTCAGAAGCGATATTTGACCCTACTTTTCCCGCTAGAATCAAGGAGATTATGGTAGGACTAAACTCCAAAATAATTGATTGTTTTGTAGTAAAACCAACAGTATAAGCAGGAATCAAAGGACTATCGATGGCTGTGGCAGTTTGTATTACAATTACCATCCCCATAAATGCAGACATCAAAACTACAATACCAAAAGATTTAATACCTAATTGATATATCTCTTCCATCAGTTTGTTCCAATACACAGAAAATTTTTCTGGTCTTGAAAACATTTGCCCCAACATTTCCGCATACCTACCTATGTGATAAAAATATTCAATCCTGTTGATAATAATTTTATTTACCACAAAAATAAGCATACCTTTTGATTAAGTTATTGTTTATTTTTGTATTTTTAAACATTGGTTTCTTAATCTGCATAAACAATCGATATGAAAACAGCACTTAAAATATCTTTTTTAATTTTATTAATTGTACTTGTTGGCGCTTGCACACCAAAAGGAAAAGGTAAAAAAAAGAAGAAAAAATGTAATGAATGCCCTACTTGGGGGTATCAAATAGAAACACAAGATAAAGTAATCTTTGAAGAAAAAGTCTAATCTTGGTAAGCAAATTCTTGCACGATTTGTCCCTGTATCAACTATAGATTATATTGATAGTTTGGTGAGATTGTACCGTGTTAACTTTAAAATTGTAAATCCACGTAAAACAAAATTAGGAGATTGTAGATTTCCACTTCAAAATGATGCTGCAATTACCATTACGGTAAATATAGATTTGCCTCCCTTACAGTTTTTGATTACCACCATTCACGAATTGGCTCATGCCAAAACTTTTAGAGAATACCAAAATAAAGTGGCTCCACATGGTCTTGAGTGGAAAAACAATTTCAAACAAATGTTTCAACCGATTCTGAATGAGCAATACCTAAATCCAGAGGAAATAAAAATAATCAATGCTTTATTAAAGAATGTGAGTGCTACCAGTTCGGGAAATCATCAACTTAATGATTTTCTGTTTAAAGATAATCCTGATGTTACTTTCTTGAAAGATATTCCCCAAGAAAAAGTATTCATACTCAACGAACGAAAATTTAAAATCATTTCAAAAGCAAGAACCCGCTATTTGTGCGAAGAGATTAAATCTAAGAGAAAATATAAAATTCATGGATTGGCTCAGGTTTCGACTTTTGAGGAGTCTTAAATTTGTTGGATTTAATTACTTAATTTATTAGCAGTTTTCAATTCAATGAAACTGAGAATTAATATAACTAGAACTTCAGAAATAATATAAATCCAACCCATAGTAGTAATGGTATTTGTATGATAAAAAGCAAAGCTAATAGAAATAAAACAGTAAGTCACATTAAATAAAGCAATTATCTTTAAAAATTTATGATGATTTAATTTTACTTTTAGATAACAGTAAAAATCAAAAACAGCAAAGAAAATGGGTAGAACTGCGAGAAAATAAAGTGTAGATTTTGGTATTCCAAAATTTTCCTCAAATTTAACCAAAATTACACCTAATAAAAGCGCTGATATAATGGCTCCGATTCCGTCAATCAAAAAAAGTTGTTTGGGAGTGTAGGTTTTCATTTATTGATGTTTGTTCAAAGATATAAAAAGAGGAACTTTGATAATTACTAAACTTTGAATTTTTTCAAAAATAACAATCATACTTCAACATATCAGATCAAACCAAAAAACAATTTCCTAATTTGATCGTTATCAAAACGAAATTCCTAATTTTGACCTATCAAAACAACAAAGAAAATATGTGTTTTTAGGCTTTCCGCTATGGGAGATGTCATTATGATGGTGCAAGCGGTTAGAAACGTGCTTGAGCAAAATCCTGAAGTGGAAATTACTTTAGTCACTAGACCTTCATTTAATGTTTTCTTTGGAATTCATCCACGTCTTCATTTTCATAATGTGGATTTAAAAGGTAAACACAAAGGTTTATTAGGTCTAAGAAAGCTGGGCAACGAACTCAAAAAACAAGAATTCGATTTTTTTCTTGATTTACATGATGTTCTTAGAAGTAAAATTATTAGAAAAACTTTTTTGTTTACAAAAACTAAAGTTTTCAAAATTGATAAAGGAAGAAAAGAAAAAGACGACATTATACTCAAAAAAAGTCCTTTGAGACCACTCAAACACAACATAGAAAGATATGGAGATGTTTTTAAGATAGCAAATTGTAGCTATAGCGAGAATGGAGTTTTTCATTTGGAACTTCCTGCTCAAAAATTAGTTGAAAACTCAAAAAAAACTATTGGAATTGCACCTTTTGCTGCTCACGAAACAAAGTCTTGGGGAATAGATGCTGTTTCGGAATTAATACTGCTTATCCAACAAAAATATGATTGTAATATTTTGCTTTTTGGTGGCGGTAAATTAGAGGCGGATGCCATTCAAGAAATGGTAAATAAATTTAATAATGTGCATTCAGTAGTTGGAAAATATGCTTTGGAAGAAGAAATGAAAATTATGGCTTCATGCGATATTTTTTTGGCAATGGATAGTAGTAATATGCACCTTGCAGATTTATTAGGATTGAAAGTTTATTCACTTTGGTTTGCCACACATCCTTATTTAGGATTTGCACCTTGGAACAATCAAGAAAACTGTATTCAGCCCTCACAAGAAAAACTTTCGTGCAGACCTGTTTCAGTATATGGAAAAATCAAAACCAAAGCTCAAGCCGACTGTGTTGCAGAAGCCAAAAAACTAATTACACCTACTTTGGTATTCCAAAAACTATCCTCCCACTTGGAATCCAAGTGAGCGAGAGCTTTTACTTTCAATAGGTTTAAGATTGACTAAATCTTCAGGAACAACAGTTGTTACCATTTTTACAGTTCTTTGATCTCTTTCTATATCCGCCATTCGAAGGTGATGTAATTGTGTAATATCTTGAACTAATTTTCTTGCTTCTCTGGCGTTACCAAAATATTCATCTCTATTATCATACATCACTTTCAATCTATCTTTGATGATATAACTTGCTTCTTGACTAACATACAACTCCTCTTTTTGAAACATAAATTCAGCAATTTTATACAACTCCTCGTGCGTGTAATCTTGAAAAACCAAAGTCCCATCAAATCGTGATTTAAGACCTGGATTCGCTTCTAAGAAAACATCCATGTTTTTGGGATATCCTGCGGCTATGAGAATAAAATCTGTATTTCTATCTTCCATTTGTTTCAAAATAGTACTAATGCTCTCTCTTCCCATTGCATCATTTGAACCATCTACAAGGGCATAAGCTTCATCAATAAACAAAACACCTCCGATTGCCTCTTCTATTTTGGCTAATGTTTTGGGTGCTGTTTGACCAGAATATTCTGCTACCAAAGAAGAACGATCACATTCTACCAAATGTCCTTTTTCTAAAATACCCAAAGCATTAAAAATCTTAGCAAAAATTCTAGCTACTGTTGTTTTTCCTGTTCCTGGATTTCCTTTAAAAACCGTATGCATCACAAATTGATTCATCACATTTTTTCCAATCTCATTGTAGTACCTAACCAACTTTACCATATCTCTGATTTCCTGCTTGATTTCTGTCATTCCAATCATAGATTCCAGTTCATCAAGAGCATCTTTAAGTCGAGGTTCGTCAATAGTAAGGTGCAATTTCTTGGTGTTTCCAGAAACAAACATTTCTTGAATATCATCAACAATTACAGTTGATAATTCTTCATCATTCAATTTGCTTGGGTCTTGTTTTTTTACCAACCTCAAAGCCATATTCATTTTAGCACCATCTACAAGTGATAGGACATATCTTGCGTTACCGAAAGTTTCGTCTCTATCTCTATAATCTCTTGTGATTTTTTTTTCTAGAAAATCCATAGCATCTGCTTCAACGATAAGACCTCTTTTATCGAAGTTTAACTTAGCAATCTTCATAAGTTCGTCTGGAAGATAATCTTGAAAATGGTAATAATTATTAAAACGAGATTTTAGTCCTGGATTAGAATTGATAAACACATTCATTTCTTTGGGATAACCTGCTACAAATACAGCAATATTTCCTGTTCCGTCAGACATTTCTTTGAGTAAAATTTCAATTACCTCTTTTCCAAAATCTTTTGCCGATTCTCCTTCTCTTGACAAAGAATAAGCTTCATCTATAAACAAAACACCACCCTTTGCTTTTTCGATGGCTGCTCTCACTTTTGGAGCTGTTTGACCAATAAACTCTCCCACTAAATCTGCTCTATCTACTACATGCACATGTCCTGAAGTGAGCAATCCCATCGCTTTATAGATTTTACCCATTTTATTGGCAACAGTTGTTTTTCCTGTTCCAGGATTTCCAGTAAAAACGGTATGCAACTTAATATTGGAAGTATGTTTGAGCCCTTTTTCTTTTCTTATTTCTTGAAATTTAAGGAAATCAATGTATTCACTTACTTGTTCTTTGATGCTTGTAAGTCCAATTAATTGGTGCAAATCTTCCAACAACTCTTCCAAATCTTCTTCTTGTACTCCTTCGTTTGAACCCTGAATTAATTCGGTATTATCATAAGATAACAACTGTGGAGTTCCTTCTACATTGACTTGCCCCACTACAAATGGAACAATAGCAATCAATTGCCCCATAAAAATAACTGACATTTTATAGGTTCCTTCTTCCCAACCAGTTTTACTCATATTTCCCCATCCAGAAGTCAGCCTCAGTACGTTACCTTTGAATGTGTGTAACTCTGTAAAATAAGCCTTGAGTTGTTTGTGTTCGTTATAAATATTGAATTCCAATTCACATTGCCAATTATAATCCAACTTGTTCATCATTGTAACTTCAATATTGATATAATGTGTATTTTTGATATCAAAATGAGTAAGATAAACTCTATCATTTACAACAGGAACAGTATCTTGGCATTCGAATAATTTTATAGATTCAATATTAAAATAAGGGTTAGAATCTTTGGAAACTGCACCAGCCTTTTCGATATGAAAAACTCTTTGGCCTACTTCCTCTCCATCTAAAAAAGCTTTCCATTTATAAGTGCCATAAGTCCAGAAATCTTTTGATGTATTTCCCCAACCTTTTCTTATACTGAAAACATTTTTGTCTTTGGTAGCGTTTAAATCTTCTTCAATGGTGAATAATTCTTTTTTGTCGGCACCTTTATAAACTTTAAATTCAATTTTTGCTTTCCAATCTTCTTCATCAAAAAGTATGTTATACAATTCCAAATCTGCTCTTAGATAATCTACTTCTCCTTCGAAGAATACTCTTCTATACTTTCTACTTTGATAAAGACTTTCTAGAGAATAATAAATCCTTAAATCTTTGAATTTATATCTATGTTTTTTGGTAGCTTGTGACATATTAAATATTTTGAGGTTATAAATATGCACAGATATTTTTAAATATGGAATTCATTTGATTCTTTTTTACAAAAAATATTTTAAAATCAATTAAAAAGAAAAGTACTTTAAAATTGAGTTAATTTGATATTTTAATTTTATTTTTACATTAAATTAACTTTAAGATAATATGCAAAATCTTTTAAAAACTTTTACAATTGTTTTACTTATAGGTGTTTTACGATTTCTTGTGTAAAAACAGAAGGTGTTGGTGGTGCTGCTAAAATCAGCGGTAAGATAATCAAAGATGACTATAATTCATTTGGAACTTTCATTGCTTCATTTCCTGCTCAAGATGAAGATGTATTTATTATTTATGGAAATGATAACAATATCGTTTCAGACAATGTAAAGACTAGTTATGATGGTTCGTTTGAGTTTAATTACTTAAAGAAAGGCAATTACAAAATTTTTGTATATTCCAAATGTGTTACTTGTGCAGCTGGTGAAGATAGCGTAGCGGTAAGAAATATTCAAATAAATGATAAAAATGAAGTGGTTAATTTAACGGATATTATTATTAGAGATTAATGCGTATTTTTAAAATTTTCATATTATTTTTCATAGGTTTTTCTGCTTTCTCTCAGGAAAATCATGATTTTGGAATTTGGCTAGGAGGTGATTTCTCTAAAAAAATAAATAAAAAAATAACCTTAGATGGATCTCTTGCTCTAAGAACTGACGACAACAGCACAAATGTAAGGCAATTTTTTTACGAATTAGGTGGCTCATATAAAATCACAAAAGAACTTAGAACTAAATTTAAATACAGAAATAGATTTGGATTTGACTACACTGGAAGAACCATCAACAATAGATTTATCTGGGATGTTTCCTACAAATTTAAATTTGAAGAATTTGGTTTACAAATAAGAAATAGATTACAGAAAAACTTTGCGCAAGAAGGCAGAAACAAAGTAATGGAAAGAGTTAGATTGAAAGCTGATTTTAAATTACAAAAAGGACTTAAAGGTTTTGTTTACAATGAAGTATTTTACGATTTAAATAGTAATCAAGGTGTTAGATTTGACAGCAATAGGTGGGGTCTTGGAATGAAATATAAAATTAATAAAGATTTAGAAATCACTTTAGCATATCTCCAACAAAGAGATTTTAGTAGTAAAATGCCTTCTACTTTTAATGCTGTAAATCTTGAAATTGCTTTTGATTTCTAGTTTTAAAGAATCAATTGTCTATAAGCTTTTATTAGAGGAAGCATATCATTTATTTTATTATCTAAATTTGGATTTTAGAAATCCAAATTATGAAACTAGCAGCAATTGATATAGGTTCCAATGCAGTAAGACTTCTTATCGAAGAAGCTTTTGTAACACCAGAAAAAGAAACCTATTTTAAGAAGATTTCTCTTACAAGAGTACCATTAAGATTAGGTGAAGATGTTTTTACTACTGGAGAAATCTCAGAGGATAAAGCAAAAAAACTAGTAAAAGTAATGAAAGCATTTCGCTTTTTGATGGAAGTGAATGACGTGGAAAACTTTAGAGGTTGTGCTACTTCTGCAATGAGAGAAGCAAAAAATGGAATTCAAGTAAGAAGTTTAATAAGTAAAAATGCTAAAGTAAATCTAGATATTATCACTGGTGATGAAGAAGCTGATTTATTATTTGGAAACTTCTCTTCATCAGATTTTGATTTTGAAAAGGATAAAACCTACTTGTACATAGATGTAGGTGGAGGAAGTACAGAAGTTACCTTGATAAAAAAGAACGAAAGAGTTAAATCCTATTCTTTTAATTTAGGTGCTGTAAGATTACTCAAAACTGAAATCCCAGAATCTGAATGGAAAAATGCTTGCAAAAAAATCAGTGATATGGTAGCAGGGGAAGAAGGAGTTATAGCAATTGGTACAGGAGGAAATATCAATAGAATTTATAAGGAAAGTCCGCATAGTTTTGGTGAAAAAATCAAACTTAGAGAAATTAAAAAAATCGTTGCTCACATAGAAAGTTTTAGTTATGAAGAGCGAATCAAAAAACTAAAACTAAAACCAGATAGAGCCGATGTAATTGTACCTGCGGGAAAAATTTACACATCTTTTATGAAAGCTGCCAACTCTAAAGAAATGCTTGTTCCTAAAGTAGGTCTTTCTGATGGAATTATCTTTAAAATGTATCAAGAATTGAACAATTAGATTTTTTACAACTTGAAATGACAGCATCTGGTAATTTCAAAAATATCTTCAAAAATCATTGGGAAAGTACTTTAAAATTTTCGCTTAAAAATAATATTTTAGGCTTTTTAATTTTACTTGCGAGTTCAATAGTGCTTTGGTTCAATGAAGGAAGGGCTGTAAAAACTGCAAGAAGTTTAGACGAAGGTAAAGATATCTTAATTTCAATTGATGCTAAAAATCCAGATTCTAAAAATGATGGGAAATTAATTTATGCGCAAGATGTCACAAAAAGTGATGAAACATTAATAGATACTGATTTTGGTATCGAGATCAATGCGATAAAACTCAGAAGAACAGTTGAAATGTATCAATGGGAAGAACAATATGGTTCAAAAAACAAAAGTAATAATGAATCCAATCCAACTTCTGATACTGAACAATATCAAAAAGTTTGGAGTTCTAAAGTCATTAATTCTAAAGAATTTCAGTATAAAAATGCATATCAAAATCCTAATTATTTTGAATATGAATCTTTTGAAAGCACTTCTAATCAAGTAGCTTTTGGCAATTTCATCTTACCTTCTACTATTCTAGAATTAATGCATAATTATGAATATTTACCACTCAATGAGTTTGATTTCTCCTACTATTCTAATGCTAAAGTTTTTACTGATAAAAATAGTAAACCAGTTTTATTCATAGGAAAAGGAACCATTAACAACCCCAATATAGGAGACTTTAAAATCTACTTTGAAATAGTTAAAAATGGAACTTTCAGCATTATTGCTGCTCAAAAAGAAAATACTTTAGATGCTTTTGAGACATCCAATGGTAAAACTATCTTGCTTTTAGAATCTGGAAATATTTCAGCAGATGAAATGTTTAAGAATGCACATAGTGGAAATGTCTTCCTTACTTGGGTAATTAGAATTTTGAGTATGATTGCCTTATTTTTTGGCATCAAGTTGATGTTTGAATTTTGGCAATTACTTCCCAAACTTATCCCATTTACTAAGAAAATAGAAGAACTAGGCGTTTATATTTTTAACGGAATTATCGCATTGACATTTTCCTCCATCATTATTTCTTTAGCTTGGATTGCTTTTCGCCCATTGATAGGAGGAGTTATACTTTTGGTATTGATTGGTTTAATTTTAGCGCTCTACAAGAAAAGTTTGAGTAGTAAAAATTAAGTTTTTTATTTACTCTCCAATTTATACCCTTCTCCTACTACGGTAAATGCTGTTCTTCGATTTTTCTGGTGTAAAGCGTTTTGCTCATCTTTTCCTTTAATGGAGTCAATGTATTTTTCAGTCAAAATAATCTTTTCACCATTTTCGTCCAAAACTGGTTTTTTGTCAGCATCCAAAAGCACTGCTGGTTGAGATTCACCATAACCTTTTGCAACTAATCTATTTTCAGGAATTCCTTTAGAAATTAAATAATCCACACAAGACTTTGCTCTCCTTTGTGATAAATCTTGATTATATTTATCACTTCCTCTTGCATCTGTATGAGAGTTTATTTCTACTACAAGGTTGTCATTAATCTCAAGGAAATCAAACAACTTATCCAAAACTTCCATAGAAATAGGTCTCAATTTATCTGAATCAAAATCATACTCAATTCCTTCAATTTCAATCTCTCCTTCTGGTATTTTTTGAAGTGTAAAGTCTTGAATTAAAGTAGTTGTTTGAGTAATTCCCCTTGCATCAACATTGGCTGCATCTGCAAAATAGGATGGTTTTTGTGCTTTAATAAACAATTCCCAATCTCTTTCCAATTCTAATGAATAAAAACCTTCTTCATCTGTTTCAATTTCAAAAGGTTTGAACGCATATCTAACATCTTTGAAGGTCAACTTTGCATTGGGAATTACATCATCAGTATCAAAATCAAAAACCAAACCTTCCAAAAACACTTGTATAGGAGCATTTTTAACTTTATAAATATCATAACAATGACCAGCTTCACAATCTTCTCTATCACTAGAAAAATATCCATATTCCAATTTAGAATCCCATATCATATATGCATCATCTTGAGGCGAGTTTATTGGTTTTCCTAAATTTATTACTTGGCCATACAAATCATCAACTCTATTATATGAACTTTTAAAAATATCTAAACCTCCGATAGATTTATGTCCTGTGGAACTAAAAAATAAGGTTGAGGATTGCTCGTGAAAAAATGGAGTTACTTCATCAAATTCTGAATTGACTGGTTCACCTAAATTCTCAGGCTCACCATAAGGCATTCCTGTTGGGTCTATTGCTACTTTCCATATATCCAATCCTCCTTTTCCGCCAGGTCTGTCAGAGGCATAAAACAAAGTTCCTCCATCCATAGAAACGAAAGGGTGAATACTTCTAAAACCTTCTTTATTTACTGATTCATCGAGTTTTAATGCTTCAAAAAACTTTCCTGCAACCATTCTTGCCAAGTAAATGTTTTGTTTGGTTCTGTCTTCATCAGACCACCTTGTAAAAAACATAACATTGGTATTGTTGAAACACCCAGCACCTTCGTGATTTCCTGTATTTACTGGCCTTCCAAAGTTGGTCGCTACTCCCCAAGTTTCTTCATCTACTTTTTCAGAATAATAGATATCGCATAAAAATTCAGAATTTTGAACCAACGGATCTAAAACTACTCCACCAGCTCTAGCTGAAGTAAATATCAACTTACTTTCTCCTTCCCAATACATTGGAGCAAAAGAAGAAGTTCCCCTGTTAAAAACATTGGTATCTAATTTCTCAACATCAACTCCATTTATGGTACTTTTATCATTTATAGCATAATAACATCCAGTCATTGAAAGTTGTGCAGATTTTGTAAGCGAATCAATTTTTCGCTCTGCTTTGATAAAATTTTCAAACTGAGTTATTGCTTTTTCGTGTTCATTAATTTTCATCAATGCTTCACCATAGTAATATGTATCTTCTGGGTAGGAATCAAATTCAGAAGTGTAGGCAAACTGACTAACAGCTTTTTTATAATCCCTGATATTTCTGTAACACATTCCTTTTTGATGATGAATATAGTGTAAAATTGGAACTGTTCTATTGGTGTCTATTTCTTTCTGAAAATCTTTTAGTTTTTGATTCGAAATAGCCACTTCATAAGGGATAATTTCGATTTCCAAAATAGTGGTATCATCCAAAACTTTGTCGTAATATTTTAATGCTGAAGCATAATCTTCTTTTGCAAAGAAATCATCTGCTTGATTTATCCACACTTTTTTTGACTGTCCGAAAGTAACTATTGACACGAAAGCCAAAATAAAAATGAAAAAATATGGTAACACTTTACTATTCATACACATTATAACCTTGGACAAATCTTAACATTTTTAGGTTCTTCCTTTCTTTTCATATAAGTAAACGAGACTTCAAATCCGCCTCTTCCGGCAGTAGCACCACTTAACGAAGAAACATTGAAATCGTAGGCGATTTTTAAAATATAGTTTTCTTTTCTAGCACCAATTGACATCAAAGCAGCATCTCTATTTCGATAGGTAATTCCTCCAAGTAAAAACATTTCAGCATTTTCGAAATACATTCCTCCATCCAAAGCAAAAGTTTGTTCTTGAAAATTTGCTTGTTGCATAATTAAAACCTTTGGAATCAAATAAAATTTTTCACTAATGTTGATTCTAGTGCCCGTATGAAGATAAAATCTCATCGGCAAAAAATTATCTACTTCATAAAAAGATTCCTTAGGCTCGATTAAATTGAATGCAGAAAGACCAATAAAAGGATTCAACTTTGATTGTTGTTTGGAATAGTAATATAAAATCCCAGCATTCGTAACTGGAACCAATGCTCTTCTTCCTGCAAAGGATTCACCTGAATTAAGTGTGTTGTCAAATCCACCACCGCTTGAAGTAACATATTGATTATTGAAAGTATGCAAAGGTATTTCGATTGTTTTTTGAGTAATTCCCAATTGAATACCAAATGAAAGATTATGAAATCTTGGTTGATCTAAAGATACTGTATATCCTGCTGAACCTGTGGCTTGAAGTGCATTGTAATTTCCAATTCCTGCTCTGTGATTGATTATTTGCCCTCCAAATCCCCATTTTTTAACAGGAGTATCAAAACTAATTAATGCAGTTGTATAAGGTTTGAAATTTACTGCTTTCCATTGCGTTCTGGTGTGAGCGTGAATTCTCCAATCAGCATCTACAACTCCAGTCATAGCAGGATTTAGAAACATAGGAGCAGCATCATACATGGATAAATGGAAATCTTGAGCTGAAATTTCATTTAGAAATAATCCAGCCAAAACAATGAATGCTATTTTAATTCTTTTAATCATCTTATTAATGTAACATCACCTGATTGTTTAATAAATCTTCCTCCTGGAATTTCAACTTCGAATGTCCAAGTATAAACTCCCAATGCAGCGGGGTTTCCAAGGTAATTCCCATCCCAACCTACATTTTCATCAAATGATTGGAAAATCAGTTCTCCCCAATTGTTATATATTTTAAAGTCAACTGCTGTAAATGGTCCTCCTCTGATAAGGAATACATCATTTTCTCCATCACCATTGGGTGTAAATGCAGTAGGTAAAACAGGCAATAAAGCAATTAAAACCTCTTGACTAGTAGTGTCAGAGCAACCATTATCGTCTGTGATAGTAAGAATTACATTATAAGAACCACCATTGGCATAATTATGAATTGGGTTTTGAACATTACTTCCTGATTCATCTCCAAAATTCCAAATCCAAGATGAAATGTTATTTCCTGTAGAAACATCAGTAAAATTAATATCTTCAAGTGCAATTGCAGGATTTGGATTAGCATTAAAATCAGCATCCGGACCAGGAAGTGCATTGATTATTGTGCTGTAAGTATCTGAACATCCTAAATCAGAAGTAACGGTGTAATTAACTCCATAACTTCCTAAAGAAGAATATATATGAGTAGTATTAGGTCCTATACCTATAGGGGAACCATCACCAAAATCATAGCCGTGAGAAATTATAGAACCTGAACTTATAAAACTATCATCTAGAAATTGAACTTCTTCATTCAAACAAGCAGGGTCACTAGTAAAAGATGCAATTGGTGTTGGGTTTACGGTAATTGTTTGTGCAATTGTATCAAAACAACCATTACTAGAGCCTACAATTAATGTTGCTGTATAATTTCCACTTCCAGGATAATTATGTAATGGGTCATCTGCAATAGAATTGGTATTGTCTCCAAAATCCCACTCCCAAGAAACTATTGTACCTGTTGCTACAGTAGATAGGTCATTAAAAATGGTATTATCTCCAAAACAAGCTTCATTGAAAGTATAATTTGCAATTGGGGAAGGTTTAAAAATTACTTGTAATGTATCTCTATCTGATGGACATCCAAAATTATTGTTGGAAGTAAGAATCAAACTAATACTTCCTGAAGCAACATCTCCAGCAGAAGGTTGGTAAATTGTAGATAGTAAATTATTTGAAGGATTAAATGTTCCCGTTCCAGTTGATGTCCACAATTCACTTGATGAAATACCATTTACTGAGCCATTTAGTTGAATGGGTTCATTATTACAAAAATCTGCATCTATTCCAGCAAAAGCTGTTGGTGGATTAATAAAATGAACTCTCATTGAATCAAAGCTAACTGGACATATTCCACCTGAAGTACTAAAAATAAAATCTACAAATCCATTTGCAGTATCTACTGGATGAATATTGTAAAAAGTACTTTGACTAGAAGGAGAAACAACATTCCCAACACCAGAAGTTGTCCAAACAGTACTATAACCTGCTGAAACAGTTCCTTCAATGCTGAAATTACTTAAATTTGAACAAATAGAATCTGAAGATGTAATTTGAATATTAGGTTGATCCAAAATAGTAACTTCTAGACTATCAGAGACTGCTAAACATCCTCCATTGTTGGTAGAAGTCAAAGTTAAAATTACACTTCCATTAGTGGTATCTGAAATAGACAATAAATAATCTGTAATTAAATCAAATTCTGAAGCATCAAAACTTCCCGTTCCAGAAGTTGACCATTCACCAGTTGATGAAGTTCCATTTACCAATCCTGAAAGATTTACTTCACTCGCACCAGCACAAACCACTTGATCTGGACCCGCAATAACTACAGGTGGATCTGTGAAATATATAATTACTGTATCTACATCATTAGGACAAGAAAAGAAACTTCCTGCTGACGTTAAATATAAAGCAACACTATCGTTTGCCAAATCTGTTGGAGAAGGCGTGTAAGTTGTTGAAAGATTCCCAGCATTATCAAAAGCACCCCCAAATCCTCCTGTCCAAGATGCACCTGCCGCAAATTGAACCGAACCTGTGATAGGAATAGGTGAAATATTATTTTTACAAAAAGAATCGTCACCAGTTACACTTACTAATGGACTTTGAATAAACTCAACTACCATAGTATCATATACTGGATTACAGTTTCCTGTAGAACCTAAAACAAAAGTTAAAGTACCTTGAGCATAATCACTTGTTGAAGGCGCATAAGTTGTAATTAAATCTGTTGCATTACCAATATTCCCTGTTCCATTAATTACTTGCCATTCTCCTGTAGTCGATCCACCTTCTACACTTCCTGTTAAATTAATTATTGGCTCTCCATTACATAAAGTGACATCATCACCTGCTTTGGTAAATACTTTTCTTATGAAAGAAGACATATAGTGATACAAACAACCAGTTGAAGCACCGCCATTAATAATTCCAAGTGAAAATAATTCTGTAGAATTTGTCAAAAGATTTGCAGTTCCAGAGGAAATAATTGTTGTAGGAAAATCAATTTGCGCACCCATCCAAAGCCCTCCAGTTCCTGGCACTGGATTAAAATCTGTTGCTTGAACAAGAGTTGGGTCTCCGTTTAATTGAAAATTACCTTCTGCACCAGCTGGACAAACAATATTCAAAAGAAAACTTTGATTATTATTCCTAGAAAAACTCACTTGGTCTGAACCAGCACAATTAAGTGGAGGTAAAATAGCCGCTCCTAATTCACATCCATAACCTGACATATGCCATAAATAAACATTTTTGTCAGACTCAATATAAGTCAATTGCTCTGTAATGCTGTAAGGATAAGTATCTCCTTGATTTAAAGTTACAGTAGTTACAGTTAATCCGTTATCAATATTTACTGTTGTAAAATTTTCAGTTGCTATTACAAAAAATGATTCATTAGAACCTGGATTTAAAAATCCTTTATTTACAATATATTGTGTTCCAATAACGTCAGTGGGAACGATTTGATCTCCCATTAAATCAAAACAACCTCCACCACCAGAAGGGTTTACAGAATCATCATTAACGGTTACCGCCACATTTTTATCAGAAACAACAATAGAACCTGCTAAACTATTTCCTGCTAAATTTGTGTTCATCACTAAGTTTTCACAAGTGTAAACATTTCCTGCTTTGGGTAAAAACACAGAATAAGTTACATTTGCAGGATGACCACCAATTACAGCACATCTTGGTGTTATCCAAATAGTAGTGCTATCTTCACTTGCTACAACTGAAAAATATTGTTTAGGTTGTGTTATAACTCCATCTCCATTTCTATCATTAGCTAATACTCGATTGTTCCATAAAGTCTGAAAAGGCATCACAAACTCTGTCCCCAAACCATTTTGCCCTTTTAAAGAATATGTTTCTGGATTGTTGGGAGTGCCTGGCGTAATAACTATTGTATCAGAAATAAAATCATACACCACTGTAATTGCCTCGTTAGCAGTGATTTTAAACCCAGTTCTTAATAATTGATCGGCTGGTTTACTTTCGAGAGAATCAACCAAATGTGTCATTGATTTTGAGAACTCTGTATTGGCAGGCACTAAAAAAGTAGTGTCGTAAGTAGAAGATGGTTGTTGAATTCTAACTGTGGTTGGGTTTCCAAAAGCTGAGATTCTGTATGCCATTTGTACATTCCCATCGTGATCTGGTGTCACCCAAGGTGCAGCAAACCAAAAGGTAGTATCCACTTGAGCATTTGAATTGTTACAAAAAACTACAATCAAAGCAAAAAGTAATGTGATATGTTTTAGTATTCTTCGCATAATTTCATCAGTTTTCTTCTGATTCATTTTTCTTTTTGTTTTCCAACTGCTTCTTCATCTCGTCAATGATACTGTTGTTCAGTTTTTCATCTTCCTCCTCTAAGTTTGGTTTTTTGGGTGTAGTAATGAATCTTATTGCTATTTCGTGTGTTCCTGATTGATAATTTGTAATTCCTCCTAGAGAATAATCAAATGCATATCCTACAGATACTCTTTCTTTCAAATTCATCCCCACACAAACACCTGCGGCATTTTCAGTTCTGAAAAACAATCCTGCCCAATATTTTTTATCATAAGTAAACTTAGCCATCACTGTCCATTGTTTTGGAACTGGTTGAGTGGTTCTCATCATAATTGAAGGCTGAATTTCATAAGGTTTCTTTTTAAACGCGTAATTATATCCTGCTATAAAAGTATAATGTCTTCTCAAACTTTCGTTCAAGGTTGTGATTTGAATTTCTTTTCCTAATGCACTTTGAACAGAGCCCATTACAAAGAACTTTTTGGAATATAAATGAAATCCTCCATTCACATCAAATCCATTGGCTGCTAAAACATTCCCTGTCAAGACCTCATCTCCTTCATCTGCTAATTGTGCATCATATAATCTTATTCTGTACTGAAGAAAACCAGGTTGAACTCCAATACCTAATTTCACATTATCTGACAATTTGAAATGTTGCGCATAATTTAAATATATTCCAGTATTTTGTTGCAAACCTATTCTATCAGAAACTAAAGTGGCTCCGTAACCTACTTTTCCGTTGTTTCTATATGAACCGTGAAAACTCCCAACAATAGATGTTGGCGCACCTTCAAAACCAACCCATTGATTTCTATAACTCATATTTGCTTCGTGCACCTCATTACTTCCTGCAATTGCGGGGTTATAGTAATAGTTATTCATCAAAAAATTAGAATACACCAACTGCTGTTGTGAATTCATTTCATTAGAAATCATTCCTAAAGCAATTAAAAATAATATGTAATGTTTTCTAATCATTATTTTTCAAAACTAAAAGTGATCCTTTAAATGGTTCTGATGTTCCATCTTTTAAATCTATAATATAAAAATATGTTCCATCAGGCACTCTCTCTCCTTTGTAAGTTCCATTCCAAGGAAATTCATATCCATCAGAGTAGAAGACTTCCTGCCCCCATCTATTGAATATTGCAACAGTTGCATTTGGATATAATAAATTTAAAAATTCTAATTTCCAAACATCATTTTTGCCATCTCCATTGGGAGAAATTGCATTAGG
>JAGYKU010000036.1 GCA_018401455.1 Flavobacteriales bacterium | reverse complement strand
GAAAAAGATAGAATAAAAGGTATTCTTTTGAATATTCGAATGAATGAATTAAGAAAGCAACTCAAAACAGAATTGTACAACGATGCTCAAAAAGCGCAAAATATTAAAATATTTAAATGATCAATAAAACACTCATAACCTTCTCTATAGTTATTTTCAACTTAATTGTTTTGGGACAAAACAATAAAATAGTAGATAGAGTAATTGCTGTAGTAGGCGACAATCCCATTTTACTTTCAGATGTTGAAGAGCAAAAACTTCAAGCATATCAGCAAGGATTAGATCCAAAGGATGTAGAATGCGAAATTCTAGAAGAATTAATGCTAGAAAAATTGCTTTTGCACCAAGCAGAAATAGATAGTGTGGAAATTCCAGAAGCCCAAGTCAATGCCGAATTAGACCAAAGAATTCAGTATTTTGCTAGCCAAATGCCAAATGGTATAGAAGATTTGGTGAAATTTTATGAGAAATCCATACAAGAAATCAAGGATGAATTCTACACACAGATTGAAAACAGAATGAAAACGCAAGAAGTTCAATCTGGAATTACTGCAGATGTTAGAGTTTCACCTAAAGAAGTAAAAGCATTTTACAAATCATTTCCCGAAGACAGTATTCCTTTGGTAGGAAGTAAAATTGAGATTGCTCAAATCATAATGAATCCAATCATCACAGACAAAGAAAAAGAAGCCATCAAAAATGAATTGGAAGCCTTAAGAACCAAAATCGTAAAAGGTGATTTATCTTTCGAAGCAGCTGCAAAATTTAATTCTTGTGATAAAGGTTCAGCTGAGAAAAATGGAGATTTTGGTTGGGTTGGAAGAGGTCAATTTGTACCAGAATTCGAAGCAATGGCATATATGACACCTATTGACACTGTTTCTCCAGTCTTTGAATCTCAATATGGATTCCACATTCTTAGAATTGAGAAAAGAAGAGGAGAACAGTTTTACGGAAGACATATTTTGTTGTGTACCAAACCCAGTTTTGAGCAATTGACTCTTACAAAAAAAAGACTGGATAGTGTAAGAACTCAAATTATAGCAGGAAATTTAGAATGGGAAAAAGCAGTCGAAATGTTCTCTGATGACGACTTTACAAAAGCAACTAAAGGAATTGTTTACAACCAAAATTCTGGCACATCTTTGATTGCTATGGAAGAATTAGACCCTGTTACTTTCCAACAAATTGAAGGTTTAAAGATTGAAGAATTATCCAAAGCCTTTTTGTTTGAAACTTATGATGGTCAGTCTTATAAATTAGTAAAACTCAACAAAAGAACCCCTCCTCATAAAGCCAATTTGGATGACGATTACCAAATGATACAAAAATTTGCGCTAGCAGACAATCAAAATAAAGCGTTGACAAAATGGGTAAACACTAAACTAATAGATGTTTACATTAGACTAGAAGAAGATTATCAAGGTTGTGACTTCCATTTTGAATGGATTAAGAAAAACTAATTTATTCTTTTATGGAAATTACAATAAGAATTGCTGAATATTCTGATTTAGAATCTATCAGGTCAATTCTCAATGATGAAATTGAAAACGGAACTGCTGTTTATCACTATGAAAAAAAGTCTAGAATTGAAATGGAAGAATGGTTTGATGAAAAATTTCAAAACAACTATCCCATTTTTGTAGCAGAAGAAAACAATTGTGTTATAGGCTATGCTACTTATGGAGAATTTAGATCACATAAAGGATTTCAACATACAGTAGAACACTCTATTTATCTTACTCAAAATGCAATTGGAAAAGGAATTGGCAAAACTTTGATGCTAGCATTAATTCATAAAGCCCAAGAACACAACTACCATATTATGCTGGCTTTCGTAGATGCAAACAATGAAAAAAGTTGCCAATTTCATTATAAATTAGGTTTTCTTGAAGTGGGTAATTTAAGAGAAGTGGGCTTTAAGTTCAATCGATGGTTGGATTTGAAAATATTGCAATTAAATCTGTCTCAATGAAAGTAATTTCTTATCTTAATAACTCGTTGTTAAGTCACTATCCACCACAATTATAAAATCTGCAACACCAAAATGTTCTTTTTCTAATTTGTGAATATCTTCTTGAACTACAACAGAGATATTCATTACACGAATTCCAGGTTTGTATTTTTCTAGATACCAGATTATTCCTTCTTTATTGTCTGAATGAAAAGAACCATTGATATGATAAAACACATGATCTTCGCCAATATTCATGTTTTGAGCAATAAAATGAGCCATTGTAGCATCTTTTATAGCTTGCGCTTTGGGAAAATTCTCTCCACCATGTCCTCCAGGCATCATTTCCATCATCTTCGCATAACATCCTACAGTGATATCAAAATCTATAGGCAAAGGAGCTATCCATTTTTTGTCTTCAGCAGGCAATGAGTCCAATGACTCAATCCCTTTTTTAAAAACTTGTGAAGCGTATTTTCTTGGAATATTGGAAGCAATAAATTTACTTTTTGATGAAATCGCCAAATCTACTAAAGGTAGATAATCTGTTTTGAAATTTGACCAAATACCTGCCAATGAATCAAATGTTTCAACATTAATTTCGCCTTTCATAAAAGCATCTAAATGAACTTGGTCATTAGACTCAAACATTTCCGCACCAAAAGTTACCTTCTTTTCTTCCAAAAGAAATTTTGCTATTTCAACTTCCATCCAATGCGCAATAGGATTGTTGTGTAATTCTCCAAAAAATACTACATCTTGATTAAGTGAAGTTTTTGACATCTTAGCAAATGAAGATTTTTTCCCCTTGGCATCATAGATTTTAAAAACATTTTCTTGACCTATAAACTGAAAAGTTGTAAAACATAAAACCACTAGAACATGTAACCGTTTGAACATAATTTTAATTTAGATTCACAAAACTAGTCGTTTTTTCTTAAAATTCATCAATTGAAGTGCATCGTAGTATGATTTGTCTTTAAAAAAAATGTAATTTAGCAGTCGGTAGCAAGTTTATTTTTATGATAAAAAAATGTATAAAACAAAATCATTTCTAGTATTTATTTTTTCCATGTTCGTGATGTGCTCTTGTATAGAAAAAGAGACTCAAAAAGATGAAATCAAAACAATGGATTCATCAACTGAACACGACTACAGTCAAGACTGGGACAATTTCAAAGAGGCTATACTTACTAGAGATAAAAAAACTGTAATCACTTTTGTTTCTAATGAAAATAAAACATTAAAATACGTTATCGAACTCACTTACGATTATATTTTTGATGATGTATTTGTTGACGTGATTTCAAACTACAATTATCAAAGTTTAAAAGAGGACACTTTAAACGGAAAGCCTTGTAAATCCTTTATGGTAGTGTATTATAAAAATGAAAAAAAAGTAGAAAAAGGAAATTATTTTTATTTTGAAAAAACACCTATTGGATTAAGAATGATAGAATATATTTCACAAGAATAATAACATTATTTACATTTGTAATCTATAAAAATAAAATAACCTATGAAAAACATACATACATACGATTTTAATGGAAAAAGAGCCTTAATAAGAGTAGATTTCAATGTTCCATTAGATGAAAATCTTAATGTCACTGACGACACTCGAATTACTGCAGCCATTCCAACTATCAAAATGATTATTGAAAAAGGTGGAAGTGTTGTTTTGATGTCGCATTTAGGAAGACCTACAGAAGTTTTTGAAGAGAAATTTTCACTAAAAAACATCGTTTCTACTCTTGAAGAAGCATTAGGTAAAAAAGTGCTTTTTGGAGGTGATTGTATCGGAGAAAAAGCATATGAAATGTCTTCTCAGCTTAAATCTGGGGAGGTTTTACTTTTAGGAAATTTAAGATTTTACAAAGAAGAAACCAAAGGAGATAAGTCTTTTTCTAAAAAACTTGCCCAACATGGAGATGTATATGTGAATGATGCATTTGGAACGGCTCACAGAGCACATGCTTCAACAGCAATAATTGCTGATTATTTTCCGAACGACAAAATGTTTGGTTTGCTGATTGAAAAAGAAATTGAGGCTGTGGACAAAGTGTTGAATAGCAACCAAAAACCTCTTACAGCAATAGTTGGTGGCGCAAAAGTTTCTTCAAAAATCACAATTATTGAGCAATTACTCAACAAAGTAGATCACTTGATTATTGGTGGAGGAATGGCATACACTTTTATCAAAGCTCAAGGCGGAAAAGTTGGAAACTCACTTGTAGAGGATGATTATCTCGATACTGCACACAAAATATTTGAAGTTGCTAAATCAAAAGGAGTTCAATTACATTTACCAATAGATACAATTGCTTCTTCAGATTTTAGCAATGAAACACCCACAAAAATATTCAAAATCAATGAAATTGATGAAGGTTGGATGGGCTTGGATATTGGAAATGAAACCAAAAAATATTTTGTTGATGTAATTCTACAATCTAAATTGATTTTATGGAATGGTCCGATGGGCGTTTTTGAAATGTCTAATTTTCAAGATGGTACCGTAACGATTGCTAATGCTATTGCAGAAGCGACACAAAAAGGTGCTTTTTCATTAATTGGAGGTGGAGATAGTGTTGCCGCTGTAAATAAATTTGATTTGGCTAATCAAGTAAGTCACGTAAGTACAGGCGGTGGTGCCATGCTAGAATATATAGAAGGAATTGACTTACCTGGAATTGCAGCCATCAGAAAATAAAATTAAATTAACATGAACTCAAGAACATTGATTATCAACAGCGAAAAAGTAAACCAAAAAATTACTAGAATCGCCTACGAAATCTTAGAAAACAATTTTAATGAAGAAGAATTAATTCTTGTAGGAATTAGCAAAAGAGGTTATCAATTTGCTGAAAAAGTCTTTGAATCATTACAAAAAATAGATTCCAATACCAAAACTTCGCTTTTCTCCTTAACGATTGATAAAAACAATGTTTTTGATGCTTCTAAAATTGAATTTTCAGGAGATTTAAATCTTTTGACAAACAAAACTGTAATCGTGATTGATGATGTTCTAAACTCAGGTAAAACATTGATGTATGCAGTAAGACATATTCTGGGAACCAATATCAAAAAATTAAATACAGTAGTTCTAGTGGATAGAAGACATAGAAACTTCCCCATTAGAGCCGATTTTGCTGGACTCACATTGAGTACAACGCTCAAAGAACACATCAGCGTGACTTTCGAAGAAAATAAAATAGAAGTTTATCTAGACTAATTTTTAATTTGCCTCTTTCATATTCCATAACTAAGGATTTTAAATCTCAACTACTGCATTACAGTAAAGCGTTACTACCCTATTTATCTGGACTTTTTATCGTTGTATATTTCTTTGCTTTAAATGTAACTTCACACAAGTTAGAATATTTTCCTGGAGATATGGGCGATGGTAGATTTAATAATTATTTACTCGAACACAGTCACAAATTCATTACAGGAGAAGAGCCTTCACTTTGGAATGCCCCTTTTATGTTTCCAGAAAAAGATGTAATAACCTACTCTGATAATCTAGTTGGTTCAGTTCCTTTTTATAGTGTTTTCAGAGTAGCAGGATTCGATAGAGAAACCTCCTATCAACTTTGGTTTATCATGATGTATGTGCTTAATTTTAGTTGTGCTTATCTATTTTTAAATTGGTGCTTCAAAAACAGGTATGCAGCAGTAATTGGAGCTTTGATATTTGCTGTATCAATTGCACTTCAATCTCAAATGACACATGCGCAAACATTTCCAAGATTTGCCGTTCCTCTAGCCATTTGGATGTCTTTATTGTTTTTCAAATATTTTAGTCCAAGGTATTTCTTTTTAGCGATTTTCTTTGTTGTTTATCAGTTTTATTGTGGTATTTACCTTGGTTTCTTTCTTTTTATTCCTGTTACTATTTTATTAATAAGTATATTTATTGTGCATCGCAAAAAGTTAGTCACTCAAATAAAACAATACAAATGGGCTTTATCAATGTTGGCAGCAATATTGACAAACCTACTTCTTATAGCTCCATTAATGATTCCATATTTGGAGCGTACCAAGTCAACGTCAATGAATAATTATGAAAATATTGTCTCTTCAATTCCAACTATTCGTTCCTTTTTCTACAGTCAAAACGGAAGTGTATTATGGGATAGTTTAAGCGATGTCGGAGGCGATTATCCAGCATTTTGGGATCATCAAATTTTTGTAGGTGGAACAGGATTATTATCGTTTATTTTTACGTCCATTATTGGCATTATTTGGTTTACGGTTAAAAAACCAAGTCTTAAAGTAAAACTTACAAAAAATCAACTTATATTACTGGTTACTTGCTGGATAACTTTAATTTTATTTATTAGATTTCAAGGGTTTTCACTATATCAAATCGTTTTTAAAATCCCTGGATTTGCCTCTTTACGTTCATTAACTAGGGTCATCAATATCGAACTGATTTTCTTTGCATTCAGCACTTCCTTTGCTGCTTTTTTGATATTCAAAAGATTTGCAAAATATCAGACATTAATATTTTTTGGATTACTTACTCTAGTAGTTATCGATAATTATTTTTATGAAGGAAAATCCTACAGAATGGAAAAAGCATATGCTCAGAATAGAATTGAAATACTTACTGAAAAAATGAAATTTATTCCTACTGGATCGGTAATCAGTTATGAACCAGATACTCTTATTAATAACGTTATCGATTATCAAATCGATGGAATGTTGGCTGCTCAAACTATGGGATTTAAATCCTTAAACGGGTACAGCGCTACTGCTCCTAATGGATTCAGTAATTATTGGAATATACCCAATGAAGAAACAAGATGCATTTGGCTAAAGGAAAAAAATGCAGATTCTCTTGAAGTATTTGTTATTAAATAATAGAATATACATTTCTTTAAATTTTTAATTGATTAAAAAATAACTCAAAAAAATATTAAAGCCATATATTTGCAAACAAACATTATAAAAATATGGCAAATACTTCAGATATAAGAAACGGACTCTGTCTTGATATAGACGGAAAGATTGTTCAGATTATTGAATTTCAGCACGTAAAACCAGGAAAAGGACCCGCTTTTGTAAGAACAAAATATAGAGTGATTGAAACTGGAAAAGTGATTGACAAAACATTCTCTGCTGGTCACAAAATTGACATTGTAAGAGTAGAAAATAGAGAATATCAATATTTATATCAAGAAGGAAATCAATTCGTTTTTATGCATAATGATACTTTCGAACAGATATACATTGACATAAATATGGTGGACAAAAAGGATTTTATGGTAGAAGGTATGACTGTGAATATTTTGGTGCATGCCGAAGAAGAATCTCCTCTTGTTGTAGAATTGCCTCAATTTATTGATACAGAAGTAACTTACACCGAACCTGGAGTAAAAGGTGATACCGCTACCAATACTTTAAAACCTGCAACCATTGCAACTGGTGCTGAAATAAAAGTGCCATTATTCATTGGAATTGGTGACAAAATAAAAGTAGATGTTGAAAAAGGTCAATACGCTGAAAGGATAAAGGATTAATGTTTTGGGTTCGTAGTTTGAAGTTCGAGGTTTGAAGTTCGGGGTTCGAGGTTATCTTAACCCTAACCGCTAATCACTAACAACTAAAAACTAACGACTAACCGGAAAAAACTAACAGATAAAAAAATATGCATACAATTCACGGAATACAGCATTTGGGTGTAGGTGTAGCCAATCATGCAGAAGCTTGGAGATGGTACAGAAAATTTTTCGGAATGGATGTTCCTTTTTTCAACGCTGAAGCGCCAGCGCCTTTGATGGATATTTACACCGACAACGAAACCATTACCAAAAGAGCTGCAATGGTTATGAATCTCAAAGGTGGTTGTGCTATGGAAGTTGTTTGCCCTACTTCGTTTCAAGCGACTCGTTCTGAAAAACAATTCCAATTGGGAGATTTGGGAATTTTTATTGGAATGGTTAAATCTCCAGATGTTGCAAAATCTTATCAATTTTTCAAAGATAACGGTGCTCAATTGGCAAGTGGAATCAAAAAAATGCCCAATGGTTGGGAAACATTTTATTGTTACGACCTTGATGGAAATATCTGGCAAATCGTTCCGGGAGGTGAATGGTACACTAACTACAAACACAACACTGGTGGTACTATTGGTTGCAGTATTGGTGTAAGTGATATTGACAATGCCAAAACATTATACGCTGCTATTTTAGGATACGACCAAGTGGTTTATGATGAAACAAAAGTATTTAGCGATTGGAAATTTGTTCCTGGAGGCGACAACACTTATAGAAGAGTTTTACTTACACAATCCAATCCATCTGGTGGAGGATTTACCAAATTGAGTGGCAAAACATATATAGAATTAGTACAAGACGTATCTGACAGAAAACCCTTAAAGATTTACGAAGGAAGAAAATGGGGAGATGTAGGTTTTGTACACTTAGGTTTTGATGTAAGAGGCATGCAGGACTTAGGAAAGGTCTTGGACGAAAAAGGATTTGGTTTTACATGTGATACCAAAAATGTTTTGAGTATGGGAGACAGCACAAAAGTGCATTGCACCTATATTGAAGACCCAGATGGAACTTTAATAGAATTGATAGAAGTGTATAAAATTCCAATAATTGAAAAACTAGGCATCAATTTGAATGTAGAAAAAAGACCTGCCAATAAACCACTTCCAGATGTTATGCTGAAAGCTTTGAGGTTTGCTAGGATTAAAGATTAGTCTTTTTTATTTATACTTCACATTTATCTCCCATACAATTGGGTTTATCTTCTAGTTTAGGCGCTTTGATGAGTTTCATGTCTATGGCTGTGAAGTACAATTCGCAACCGATACAAATTCCAAACACAACCTCAAAGAATAGAATTCCAAGACAAATCAAACACAAAAAACAAACTGTATTAAACAAACCAGGATTGCTTACTAAAAAAATGGAAAGTGTGAAAATAACCGAAGCCAAGATCAACCCAAGACTCCATGCAAATTTCTTTTGAATGGCTCCAATTGGTTTTTCTATTTGTTTGCCTCTATATAATCTTGAAAGTAGAAATGTAGGCGCATATTTTAAGTCCAAAAACAAACCAATGGCAAAGTTCAGTACTAAAAATCCTGTAATGTACGGCAGAACATTAAAATTCTTCAAAATAAAACCATTTACAAATGCAGTAATTGCAATAAAAAATATCACACCAGAACTGATGCGCATTGTGATTTCATCCACTACTTTAAAACTCTTATTGGGAATGTGTTCTCCAAACATATTTGTATAAAACTAATTTTCTATACAAAAGTACTTCTCTTAATTGAAAATAAGTGTAACAAACATTACAGATACTCCTATATTTCCAAAATCAAGCCGTCATAAGCCAAAAACACATTTTCTGGAAGTTCGGAATTCACTTCATCATGCAATCCCATGTGATGTGATATATGAATGATATAAGCTTCTTTTGGAGCGATCTCTCTGATTAATTCCAAAGCCTCTTCAAGATTGAAGTGAGAAATATGCTTTTCTTTTCGCAGTGCATCAATTACTAAAACTTTTGTACCTTGTAATTTCAACTTTTCTTCATCAGAGATATAATTTGCATCTGTGATATATACAAAATCATCAATTCTAAAACCCAAAACAGGCAATTTTAAATGCATTACTTCTATAGGAATCAGTTGCATCTCACCTATCTGAAAAGATGTTTCTTTTGTAATTAAATTCGTTTCAACTTGAGGAATACCAGGATAACTGTATTTCTCATCAAAAACATAATGATACTCTCTTTCTAAGGCTTTAAGCACTTGTAGGGTGCAATACAGTTGAATAGGTTCTTGTTGTAAATAATTGAAAGCACGAATATCGTCCATTCCTGAAATATGGTCTTTGTGTTCGTGCGTAAAAACAAGCGCATCTAATTGTTTTATTTTTGCTCTAAGGATTTGTTGTCTAAAATCTGGTCCAGAATCAATTACAATTTGGGTATTTCCTTTTTTTATAGCGATAGAAGTTCTCAGCCTTTTGTCTTTGGGATTTGAAGAAGTACAAACTTCACATTCACAACCGATTACAGGCACGCCTTGTGAAGTCCCTGTTCCTAAAAAATCTATTCGAAGCGTTGATTTCATTTGCGAAGCAAACTTACATAAATTTTTGTGTCTAGAAATTTAAATCCGTCAAATGGTTAATAAAATTTATAGATTGTGAGTTAGATTATATACTTTTGAAAACAAAAAATAACAATAATTTACATTATGAAAAACTCGATTTTTGGAATTACACTCCTTGCTTCTATAATATTGATGTGCCAATGCTCCTCTCCCCTTTCGGATGTTGCTATTTCTGACCCTAATTTGGTGACACCAGAGTTTGTTTTGCGTTCTACCAACACAGATTATGGAATTAGTTCTAGTATTAGTGTTTGTTTGAGAGATAAAAATGGGGCATACATCAAGTTAAAAGAAGGAAAAGTGATGGTCAACCAGCAGGATATGGATTTTAAAATCTCTTGTTATGGCAGCAATCTTAGTGTTTCATCAGGTAAAAAATACAAATTTGATGTCGTATTAGCAGATTCAAACGCGTATGCTGCGGATGTGGTAGTACCTTCATTTTTTGAAAAAGTAAAAATACCATCAAAAATAAACCAATCTGAAAACATTTCTGTTTCTTGGGAAAATAACTATTCCAACAGCACTACAAAAGTAGTTTTTGAAATTAAAGATACTTCCAATTTTTGGCGTCCATTGTTTGAAGAAGATGTAAACAACACCTCATCCATTACCATTCAAAACATTGATTATCCAGACTACAAAGTTTCCGAAGGAAAAATTACACTTTCAAGAATTGTAAGTGGCAATGTATCTAATGAATTCAGCGGAGGAAATATTGATGCCTACGTGATTTATGAGAGAACTTTGAAGATAAAGTAGGTTCTAATTAACTTTAAAAAGATTATTGCTTAGTATTTTGATTAGAAATAATAACATTCACCACAAGGCACGGAGGACACAAAGGGCTCTGTGTATTTCTAATTATAATCATTTTCTAAAGGTTATTGATGCTACAAAACGAGTAATTAACATAGAAATCAAACTCTGTGCTCTCTGTGTCTCTGTGGTTTAAAAAATATTTTTATTTATTGAAGAATGATAATCCCAAAATTTCACCACAAAGAGGCACGGAGGACAAAAAGGTCTCTGTGTATTTCTAATTATAATCATTTTCTAAAGGTTATTGATGCTACAAAACGAGTAATTAACATAGAAATCTAACTCTGTACTCTCTGTGTCTCTGTGGTTTAAAAAATATTTTTATTTATTGAAGAATGATAATCCCAAAATTTCACCACAAAGAGGTACGGAGGACAATAAAGGGCTCTGTGTATTTCTAATTATAATCATTTTCTAAAGGTTATTGATGCTACAAAACGAGTAATTAACATAGAAATCAAACTCTGTGCTCTCTGTGTCTCTGTGGTTTAAAAAATATTTTTATTTATTGAAAATTAGATAATTTATATTCCTTTATGATATTTTCATCTATTCTGAAAATAAAGACAATTGAATGTATTAGAATCCATACATTAATATGTGGTTTTTAAATAATAAATCCCAAAAACTCCATCTTCATATTCATCTATAATTAAAGAATCTCTAGAATTACCATATTCGTAAACAACATCAACAATAACTTTATATTCATTTCGAGAAACTAAAGTCCCTTTTCGTAATGAAATACCTAAAATAATTAATAAAAGAGGATAATAGCTTAAACTTCAAATCACGCAAAAAAAAACCTGAACTCTTTATCACAAAGAGTATTTCACCCCTTCTCTCCTACCCAATTCCTTTCAAACTGTTCAATAACTTTTGATTTATCAGAAGTGTTACCGAGAATTAACATTAATTTGGTAATAGCAGATTCGATAGTTAAATCGCTTCCGCCTACTACACCTAATTTGTGCAATCCTTTACCTGTTTCGTATTTGGTTTGATCTACTTTACCTGACTTACATTGAGTAATATTGATGATGATGATTCCTTGCTGAATCGCTTTTTCTATTGCTTCTAAAAACCATTTTTCTGTAGTAGCATTTCCAGAACCATAAGTTTCTAAAATAATGGCTTTAATATTCGGTTGCGCCAAATGGTGTGTTACCGTATCTTGTGAAATGCCTGGAAAAAGTTTTAAAACACTTATTCCTGTTTCAAATTGGTATTGAAATTCCACTTTTTTATCTTTCGGCAATGGGTTAATCACATTAAATCGATAATCTATATCTATTCCTGCCTCAGCCAAAATAGGATAATTGAAAGATTCAAATGCGTTGAAATGATGCGCACTCAACTTTGTTGTACGGTTAGCTCTAAACAATTTATATTCAAAATACAAAGCTACTTCTGGAACCAATGGAACATGATTTTTGTATGCACTTGCAATCTCAATTGCAGTTATCAAATTTTCTTTTCCGTCTGTTCTGATTATTCCAATAGGCAATTGAGAACCTGTAAAGACAATAGGCTTCGATAGATTTTTAATCATAAAACTAACAGCACTCGCAGTATATGCCATGGTATCTGTTCCATGAAGTACTACAAAACCATCATATTCTTCATAATTCTGTTCAATCATTTTCACCAAAGAAACCCAAGTTTCAGGGTTCATATTGGAACTGTCGATAGGTTTTTCAAAAGCAATGGAATCTATTGCACACTTAAATTTTAGCAATTCTGGAACTTGCTGAGTAATTTGAGAAAAATTAAAAGGACGCAATGCACCAGAAGATTGATCGGTAATCATACCAATAGTACCACCAGTGTATATCAGTAAGACTTTTTTGTTGTGCATTTTTTTATTGAACTTTGAGAGAACTCTACACTTCTTTAGCATCAACTACTGATGCCGTTGCAACTGCTACTTTTTTAGTTTCTTTCTTTTTAACTGGTTTTTTAGGTGCCAATTCACTTAACTTTCCTAATAAATCCAAGAATTTCTTCAAAGCATCCAAAAATAAAGTAATGGTTAAGAAAATGGTCATCGACCATATCACAATCATATTTGCCCAAAATGTGTCGATATACATACCGAAGATTCTTTTCTTAGGTGCATAAAAATGAGATTTAAAGCCGTTACTGTCATAAGGCAATAGATATATCGGATCTTTCTTTTGAATAATACTGTGATCATCTTCGTCTGTAAATTGAAGAGAATTTGCATTCGTTACAAAATCTTGAAGCGCTTTATTCTTGTATTTATCTCTGAAATTAATAAATGAAATATCTAATAATTTACTCATTAACTTTCTGGCTTGTTTATGTTCTTTTGCCGAAATTTCTCCTGATTCTTTTTTAGCATCAATGAATGCCATAAATTCCTCATTAGGTTTGGTAAATTTAGACTGAACTTCTTCTCTTAACTTTTCTTGTTCTAAAAATAAATTTAAATATCCATTCTTAATTTGATCTAAAAACACAGAGATTGTACTGTCGGTAGAGGGTGTAAACTTATCTAAAGATAAATCTTCAATAGCTGAACTCAAACCAGGGAAATAATCAAACATTGTAGAGTCATACCCCATTGCCTTCTGATCTGCATCTTGGTATCTAATTTCTTTTTCAAGTTCGTTTTTAACTACATTAAGTTGAATTTCAACTTTAGCCTTATTATCTACTTTTTTAGCACTATCCGTTTCTTCTAAATATCTTGTAATATCTTTCACTTTACCTTCCATGTTGCTCGTCCATTGGTCTTTTTTCCAATTGGCAAAAGACATTTTTTGGTCGTATTCATAGAAATTCTTTTCAAAAGCATTGTCCTTAAACTGTGTTACCGTCATCGCTTCATAAGCCCATCTTGATGCCATCACGTTTCCAATTACGGGAACATGAGATTTTGAGGCGAACCAAGGGTGTAATTTATCGAAGTTTACGATAATTCCTGAGAACAATAACTGTGGAATAATCAAAATAGGAATTAAAATGTAAATCACTTTCACTGAATTGAAACTCGCTGAAATATTTAACCCTAATAGATTGGCAAAACATGAAGTAGAGAACAATATCAACCAATAAGCGAAATTCATTCCTTCAATATCCAAAATCCAGTTACCTACTATAGTATAGAAAAACGCTTGAATCGCAGAAATCATAAACATGATAGAAATCTTACTAAATAAATAACTTCCTTTGCTCAAGTTTAAGAATTTCTCTCTTTTTAGAATTTTTAAATTTCCAATAATCTCTTCAGCGCTGGTAGTCAAACCTATAAACAATGCTACAATAACAGAAATGAAAATATATTGAGGTAAATTTTCACTAGCGTACAAAGAATAAGCATATTCTCCATCAGCATTTGTATATTTAAACTTCATAAAGAAAGCCAATATCAAAGCCAATGCAGGTGCTTCAAAAAGTGTAATCATCATATATTGAGTGTTGGTCATTTTACTCAACACATCTCTTTTGAAGAAAATCCCTAATTGTTTTAATTTACCTGGAATTTTGAAAATACTATCTGGTATTTCAGTAGCGGGAATAGGTTTAACGTCTTGGTTACTTTTGTGTTCCAAATAATTTCTATTCCATTCTTTAGGCGAAGTTTTTCTATCTGCTGTAAGATTACCAAACTCATCCACTACCTTACTTTCAATAATATTGAAAATCTGTTCTGGATTTACGTTACCACAAGTTCCACACTCACTTTCGTCAGCATTTACGTGGTTTACTAATTTTTTGAAATAAATTACAGCATCAACAGGATTGTCATTGTATATTACATATCCACCAACGTCCAAAATCGTTAATTTATCAAACATTTTGAAAATGTCTGAAGAAGGTTGGTGAATTACTACAAATATTAATTTTCCTTTGAGCGCCAATTCTTTCAAAAGGTCCATAATATTTTCCGAATCTCTCGAAGAAAGTCCCGAAGTAGGTTCATCTACAAACATCACAGCGGGTTCTCTGATCAACTCAAGCGCAATATTCAATCTTTTTCTTTGTCCTCCAGAAATGGTTTTTTCTAAAGGTGAACCAACTTTTAAGTCTTTGGCTTCATAAAGTCCAATAGAATCTAAAGTTTTGGCAACTAATTTTGTAATTTGAAGGTCAGAATAATTTCCAAAACACAACTTAGCGTTGTAAAATAAGTTTTCAAATACAGTTAATTCTTCGATTAACAAATCATCTTGAGGAACAAATCCAATAACGCCTTCTAATTGGTCTTTTTCTCTATGTAAATCTATTCCATTGATAGTAACTTTACCTACAGTGGGTGTATAATTTCCATTCAGAACGTTCAGTAAGGTGGATTTTCCTGCACCAGAACCACCCATAATACCGATTAGTTTTCCAGATTCTTCAACTGCTTCAAAAGGATGCAAACCTACTTTACCGCCTTTGAAATGATATTGAATATTATCAATATGGAAAACTATTTTCTTGGAAGTTTCATCACTTAAGTACTTACCAATGATATCACTGTAGTAGATTGGTTTTACTTTAGGACTTCGAATAGATGAACCTTGATTTAGAATATGAACCCTATCTTGAGATAGAATCTGCCCATTCAAAAACAATTGATGATCTCCATAATACTTTACAAAGTAAGTATTTATAGAAGAAACTTCAACTACTCTAAGGAAACCTACCAAAGACTCGTGATAAATATGTTCTGATTGTTCGTAAGTATTTTCTAAATTAGTGTCAGCAACTAGATAATGAGGAGAATCGATTTTGTCGTTGGCTTCTGCTTTGACAAAATCAAAACACAAGTCGTATTCTTCTCTTGAAATATTAAATGTATCCGCTACTGTTTCCGCAAATTCTCTTTCTTGGTCAGAAATTTCGTCATTGGCAAAAATAAATTCTAAGATACGAATCAGTACAATTACTTTCTGACGTTGCGTTAACTCTTCATTGATTTGAGTACAAATTTTAAGTACTTTTACTGAGTTTACGGAAGTTCCTTTTTGAGCGCTTTTTCTTCTTTTAAGTTTTCCCTGGTGAATTTCGAGAAACTCATCAAAAAGTGCTAAATACTCTTTTACTAATTCTTGATTTAATTCTTGACGAAGGAAAGTATCCACAATGGTACGACCACCTGCATCTAGTTTAAATTCGTTAGTTTCTTCACTAATCTCAGCTTTTGCAATAATTGCAAAAAGTTGCATCAACGCTTTGAGTATCCTTTCGCTCATAGTATAGTTTTATAAAGAGGTATTATAAAATTCTTAAAATAAAAAATAAAATTAGTTAACCGCTTTTTCGAAACCAATTAACATTCTCACACATCCCGATAATTTCTTATTCATATCTAACCTTACCTCAATAGTACAATCAATAGTATTTTCAACTTCAAAATTCCAATATGGTGAATTGGCGTGTTCGTAATTTGAAAACAATAAGTTTCTATCTTTATCATACACTTCAAAAATCACAAAATTATCTTCATTTCCAGCACTTGTAGCAATTCTATAGGTAGAATTACCATAGAAAGTAACTTCAAATTCTGCTGTTTGATCTTCATCTAAAAACGCTCTATACAACTGACCATCACTGATGAATATTCTCCCTTTTGTTTTATCGTCTTCAGTATTTAAGTATGATCCTGTAAGAGAAGCAATAGAATCGCAAGTGATTTGGGCATTTACTTGGCTAAAACCTACAAGAGCAAGAGTTAGCAATATTGATTTAATTAATTTCATCTTATTAACCTATTATTTCGTTTCTAATTGATTTAACTTTTTCTGTAATTTGTTTCACTTGTTCTGGTGTAATAGAAACATTGTGCTTGCTAGAAATTTTAGTGATTTTCTCAGCATCGTTTGTTACAGGCTCTACAAATTCGTATGTAAAAGAAATACCATCAAAAATAGCATTCAAATCTTCCAACTCAATAGCTAAATCGTCATACTCTTCATTATCTCTGTATTGTTTCAACATTGAAAGAATGGTTTTCAATACACTTTTTTGATCTGCAATTCTTTCAATGATTTCTTTGTCATTTGTAGCAGCAGCGGCACCACAAGCAAAGTGAAGTGACTCTAACCATCCTCCTACAATAACCAATGATGCAACATCGTCTTTTTTGTTTTCTTTCAAATAATCATCAGCTGTTTTGTATGCTTCTGAAACCAACGACAACATTTTACCTTCATCTCCTAAACTTTCAGATATCTTACTCGCCAATTCATCATTGAAGGCATTCCCTAATCCTATATCATTGGCCAATCCTCTTACAGCTTTCAAATAAGAAGTTGTTTGATCGGTCGCATTATAAACTGCCAAATAACCCAAATCCGCACCATAAATCCCCATATTCAATGCTTTTTTGAAATTATTAGGCAATTTACCTACGTTTTCAACATCGTTTAAAAGTTCAGAATTAAATGTTGCATTAGATTTTGAAATCAAATCAGCAGTTTGAATAGGTGAAGGAATCACGAAAACTTGCCCACCGATATTTACTAACCCCATGTTCTGATCTGGGTCGACAGTACTGATAATTGGTTTCTTTTCACCTCCTGAAGTCTCATCAGTCTTGGTTTCTCCACAACTTACTAACACCATTCCGCCTAACAGAATTGATAGCATTCTTAAGTTTTTAAAATTTCTTTTCATAGTCATTTCTACAATTAATTGTATTTTAAGAAGTCAAAGAAAACAAATTAAGAAGAAATCACCAAATGAATTTTAATAGTTTTGATAACTTTTTATTTTTATTAACTTTTTTTTACTTTGAAATCCTATTAAAAACTTTACTTTTGAGGTTGATAATAGACTTAAAAAAGAAAAATTTATAAACAATCTCAAATGTCACAAAACAAAAAAATAGGATTAATTACCTCTGGTGGTGATTCTCCAGGAATGAATGCTTGTGTAAGAGCAGTTGTAAGAGCTGCCAAAATCAATGAAATTGATGTATGTGGATACTACAGAGGTTTTGATGGCGTTTTGGACAATGATTTTATTGATCTGGATGTAACATCTGTTGCGCAAATTATACAAAGAGGTGGTACCATATTAAAAACAGCACGATGCAGTCGTTTTTTTGAAAAAGAATATAGAACGCTTGCTTTTGAAAATCTAAAACAAAATAATATTGATGCGCTAGTTGTTATTGGGGGTGATGGTTCTTTTACTGGAGCCAAAATTTTGACTCAAGAACACGGATTACCTATGATAGGTATTCCTGGCACAATAGACAACGACTTGTTTGGAACTGATTTTACAATAGGTTATGACACTGCTATTAATACAGTAGTAGAAGCAGTTGACAAAATTAGAGATACCGCTATGAGTCACGGAAGGGTTTTTGTTGTTGAAGTTATGGGAAGAGATGCTGGTTTTATTGCGCTAAGAAGTGGAATTGCTGTGGGCGCAGAAGCGATTTTAGTGCCAGAAACCAAAACATATATTGAACATTTATTAGAAAGAATCGGCAAAAGAAGAGCTTCCAAGGGTTCTGCCATAGTAATTGTTTCGGAAGGTGATGATTTTGGAAATGCAGACAAAGTAGTTGAAGCGATTAAAGAAAGATACGAAAATTTAGATGTAAAACTCACTCGTTTGGGTCACATACAAAGAGGAGGAAACCCAAGTGCTATGGATAGAGTTTTAGCAAGCTTTCTGGGGGCTGGTGCCATTGATGCTTTCTTGGAAAATAAATTTGGAATTATGATTGGTATGCAAAACAAAAAAGTAGTGCACGTACCTCTTGAAAAAGCCATCAAACACCATCAAGATATCGATGAGAATTTATTAAAATTGGCAGAAATGCTTTCTATTTAAAAAAAATATTACTGAAATTGGCAGAAGACAGAATAACATTATTTGTAGATGTAGTTTTACCATTGGCTTTGCCCAAACTTTTTACTTATCGAGTTCCATTTCAACTCAATGATTTTATAAAAAGTGGACAACGTGTCATTGTACCATTAGGCAAATCTAAATTAATCACCGCCTTGGTAAGAAATGTTCATCAAAATGTTCCAGAATACACTACCAAATACATAGATTTTATTCTCGATGAAAGACCTGTAGTTACAGAAAATCAATTTCTTCTTTGGGAATGGATGGCAGAATATTATATGGCCAACATCGGAGATATAATGACAGCAGCACTTCCAAGTAGATTCAAATTGCAAAGCGAAACAAAAGTTCTGCTAAATGAAGAGATTGATTTGAATGAAATAAAACTTACAGACCAAGAAGTTTTTATAGTCGATGCACTAGAAGTAAGAGGTGTTTTAGATCTTAAAGAAATCGGTCAAATTTTAGATAGAAAATCGGTTTATCCAATCATTAAAAGAATGATTGATAAAGGAATTGTAGTGCTTGAAGAAGAATTGCAAGAACTCTACAAGCCAAAAATTGAAAAATATGTTACTTTAGAAGAGCATCTTGCTTCTAATAATGCTTTACAAAAAGTTTTTGAAGGACTCAAAAATGCTCCCAAACAACAAGAATTGTTGATGACTTACTTGCAATTAAGTAATCACTTAGAAACGCCAATTCCTGTTTTGAAAACTGATTTATTGGAAAAATGCAATGCTACTTATGCCACTTTAAATTCATTATATAACAAATCTATTCTAAAGGAAATTGGGACAGAAGTTGGGAGATTGAGTTTGAACAACGTCAAAACACAAGAAAGCAAAAAACTTTCACCGCATCAAGAAAAAGCTATTGCAGAAATCAATACTTCTTTTGAAACTAAAGATATTTCATTACTACACGGTGTTACAGGAAGTGGAAAAACAGAAGTTTTTGTAAGACTTATAGAAGAACAAATAGCCAAAGGTAATAAAGTGCTTTATTTACTTCCTGAAATCGCTTTGACGACTCAAATTATTAGCCGTTTAAGGAAATATTTCGGAACAAAAATAGGTGTCTATCATTCAAAATTTTCACCCAACGAAAGAGTAGAAATCTGGAACGATGTACTTTCTGATAAATTCAATAAATACGACATAATACTTGGGGCAAGAAGCGCTGTTTTTCTACCATTTAGAAAACTTGGACTCATCATTATCGATGAAGAACACGAGTCTTCTTACAAACAACACGACCCATCTCCAAGATATCACGCAAGAGATGTGGCGTACATTATTTCTCGTCAATTCAATGCCAAAGTACTTTTAGGAACTGCTACTCCAAGTATAGAAACAAGATATCTCTGTGAACAAGGAAAATTTGGGTATATCGAAATGAAAGACCGTTTTGGAGGTATTCAAATGCCCGAAATTCAAACGGCAGATTTGAAAGAAGCCAAAGCAAAAAATAAATTGCACGGCATTTTTTCTAAACATTTACTAGATGAAATGAAAACGGTCTTAAAAAATGGCTCTCAAATCATTTTATTCCAAAACAGAAGAGGCTACGCACCTCGTTGGACTTGTGAAATATGCAACCACACGCCACAATGTACCAGATGTGATGTTAGTTTGAACTACCATAAATACGAACATTTACTCACTTGTCATTATTGCGGTTTTAGTATGAAACCACCTACAAGATGTAATGCTTGCGGCAGTACAGATCTCAAAATGGTGGGAATAGGTACTGAAAAAATAGAAGAAGAAATTGAAATTCATCTTGGAAGTGCAGTAAGAGTGCAAAGAATGGATTTGGATACTACAAGAAGTAAATATGCATACCAAAATATTATTGATGATTTTGAAAATAGAAAAGTAGATATTTTAGTGGGAACACAAATGGTGACCAAAGGTCTAGACTTTGATAATGTGGCTTTAGTAGGAATTCTAAATGCTGATGACTTACTTTTTTACCCCGATTTTAGAGCTTTTGAAAGAGCTTACCAATTGATGTCGCAAGTAAGTGGTAGAGCAGGAAGAAAAACAGCTAGAGGGAAAGTGATTATTCAATCCTACGACCCCAATCACTGGATCATCCAAAAAGTAATGCACAATGATTATGAAGGTATGTATAAGCAAGAATTGTATGAAAGAAAAAATTACAATTACCCACCTTTTTATAGAATCATAAAAATAACACTAAGACACAAAGAAGAAGCTACACTTGACAAACTTAGTTTGATAGTAGCCAATTTGCTTAGAGAAAAATTAGGCAATAGAGTATTAGGTCCTGAATACAGCTCTATCAAAAGAATTAGAAATCTATACAATAAAATGATAACCGTAAAATTTGAAAAAACAGCCTCTCCTAAAAAAGTAAAAGAATACGTTCAAGAATGTCTTGACAAAAACAATATGCACAATGATTTTAAAAGATTAGGGATAAAAATTGATGTAGATCCGATGTAACATCTATTTCAAAAAACTTTCTTAAATGATAAATTAAAATTTATGTCAAAATGTCGGAAAAACTTATTTGGCATTAATTTTAGCACTTCAAAATCACTCATGAAAAGTTCAAAAAAAGAAATCACTAAGGAAATTACCGTCAAAAACAGTCTCACTATGGGGATTGTACTTTTGGTTGTAATGTGGTTGGTTTTTCTTGCAGAATGGGCTACTAATGCTTCTTATGGTCATTACGGGTTATTACCTAGATCAAAATCTGGTTTATTGGGAATTTTACTTGCTCCTTTTATACATGGAGATTGGAATCATATCATAAATAATTCACCACCTATTTTTATACTCACCACTGCCCTATTCTATTTCTATAGAAAAATTGCTTTCGAAATATTATTAATGAGCGCTATTATTGGAGGTTTTTTTGTTTGGATAGCAGGCAGGGAAAGTTATCATATAGGAATGAGTGGCGTTATATATAGTTTGGCATTTTTTTTATTTTTTAGTGGTGTCATAAGAAAAGATTTAAAATTACTAGCCATTTCATTATTTGTGGTTTTTCTATATGGAAGTATGGTTTGGGGATTATTGCCACTCCAACAAGGTGTCTCATTCGAAGGTCATTTATTTGGAGCCATTACTGGAACTGGCTTGGCTTATATATATAGAAAGAACGGAGAGACTTTTGTGAGAAAGAAGTATCAATTCGAAATAGATGAAGAAAATGAAGAAAAACTAAAAGCGCAAGGCTACAGAAAAATCACTGATGAGTTTGGCTTCACCATTAAATACGTTCACAAAGATGATGTTGAGAATTAGTTAAAATTACAAAAGCCAAGAAATAACAACTAAAATTCAACAGCCAAAAACTAAACCCTAACAAATATTTAATCAACCTAAGTTTTAACAAAGGTTGAACAACTAATTTTCTATCTTTGCATATCGTAATAAATCGCACTCTTTTTATGCATCTATCTTCTTTATCTTTAATCAACTTTAAAAACATTGCTGAGGCTAGTTTTACTTTTTCGCCTACTGTAAATTGTTTTTTGGGGAATAATGGAGAAGGTAAAACCAATCTTTTGGATGCAATTCATTATCTTTCATTTACAAAAAGTTACTTCAATGCTTACGATTCTCAAAACATTAGATTTGAAGAGCCTTTTTTTGTAGCGCAAGGCACTTTTAAGCACGAGGAAGAAGAAATCGCTATTTATTGTGGTTTGAAATCTGGAGAAAAAAAAGTCTTCAAAAAAAATAAGAAAGCCTACACAAAACTCTCCGACCATATAGGACTTTTTCCTGTAGTGATGATTTCGCCCAACGATATCAACTTAATCTTGGATGGTAGCGAAACAAGAAGAAAATTTATCGATGGATTGATTTCTCAATTTGATAAAGAGTATTTGCAATTACTTATCAATCACAACAGAGTTTTAACTCAAAGAAATGCTTTACTTAAGCAGTTTCAAAATACTGGAAATTACCAAGATACATTACTAGATGTAATTGACATTCAATTGATACCACTTGGAAATAAAATCTATAACAAAAGGCGTGATTTTCTCGTTGAATTTATTCCTGTTTTCAATGATTTTTACAAAGCTATATCAAATGGAAAAGAAACAGTTTCTTTGGATTACGCTTCACAATTGAGTGAAGGAAGTTATGAAAAATTGATTCACAACAATAGAAGTAAAGATTTGGGTGCTGCTTACACGACTTATGGCATTCACAAAGATGATTTGGTATTTACCATAAAAGATTATCCCATCAAGAAGTTTGGAAGTCAAGGGCAACAAAAATCTTATTTGATTTCTCTAAAATTGGCAACTCATTTTTACATCAAAGAGAAAAAAGGCTATGCTCCTATCCTACTTTTGGATGATATATTCGACAAACTCGATGATTTGAGAATTAATTATCTTTTATCCATGATAAGAGATGGAAAATTGGGACAAACATTTATCACAGACACTAATCTAGAAAAAGTACCTCAAATTCTCAGAAATTTAAAACTAGATTTTAATGCATTTGCTATAGAAAATGGCGAAATAAAAACGCAATTACAATGAGCAGAAAAAACAACGAAGAAAAAATAAATGATGTTTGGTTGAAATTCATCAAATCTTATGGTCTCGGCAGGAACTATGAGGAATATCTCATCACGCAAACCTATCACAAATTAATGGGAAAAGCCATTACCAAATACACCAAAGACCTTTATTATAAAGACCATAGACTTCACGTAACGCTTACCAATGCAGTAATTAGAGATGAACTTTCTATGGGAAAAACGAAATTTATAGAAATGATGAATATTGAATTAGGTGAAGTTCTGATTCTCGATGTCGTTTTTGCTTAAAAAAACTCAAACCCTCGAACTACAAACCTCAAACACCTAACTTTAAAATGTTTACGCATTCTTCAAATTCTGAATTGTCTGAATGGGATCAGTAGATTTGAAAACAAAACTTCCAGCCACTAGAACATTTGCTCCAGCGTCCACTAAAGATCTTGCATTATCCATTGTGACGCCCCCATCAATTTCTATCAAAGTTGATAAACCTTTAGCATCTATCATTTTTCTTAGTTCCTCTACTTTTTTGTAAGTATTTGGAATAAAATTTTGTCCGCCAAAACCAGGGTTTACCGACATCAGACAAACCACATCAATATCTTCCAAAACAGGCTCTAAAAGAGAAACTGGCGTATGAGGATTGAGTGCAACACCTCTTTTCATACCTTCCAAAGCAATAGACTGCAATGTTCTATGCAAATGCGTGCTCGCTTCGTAATGTACAGTCAAAACATCGGCACCTACTTCTTTAAATTGCTTGATGTATCTTTCTGGTTGTACAATCATTAAGTGAACATCCAAAACCTTTTTTGCGTGCTTATTGATAAAATCAATCACAGGAATTCCGAAAGAAATGTTTGGAACAAATACTCCATCCATTACATCAAGGTGAAACCAATCTGCTTCACTTTTGTTGATCATTTCACATTCACTTTGAAGATTAGCAAAATCAGATGCTAGTAAAGATGGCGCTATAAGATGTTTCATTTTGTTGTTTATTTTGAAATGCAAAGAAACAAAAAAAGCCACAACAATGTGTGGCTTTTTATCAACTAAATATGTGATTTATCCCAAATAGGATTTCAGTAATTTGCTTCTCGAAGTATGTTTGAGTCTTCTGATGGCTTTTTCTTTGATTTGACGCACTCTTTCTCTTGTTAAATCGAATTTCTCTCCAATTTCTTCCAAAGTATGCGGATGATTTTGATTCAAACCAAAGTACAACATCAGAACATCAGATTCTCTCATTGTGAGTGTATTCAAAGATCTAGAGATTTCTTTTCTCAAAGAATCCATCATCAATTCGTTGTCTGGTCTTGGATTATCATCCGAAGTCATAACTTCATACATTGAACTGCTGTCGTCATCTTCTCCCATGGGCGCATCCATACTCACATGTCGATTACCTATTTTTCATAGTTGTTTCACTTCATTAAGTGTAATATCCAATTCTTCAGCAATTTCATCAGGAGTAGGTTGTCTTCCATACTTTTTGTTCTAAAGTAGAAAATGTTTTATTGATTTTATTAATCAGACGAATTTTTATTAAGCGGCAATCTTACAATTCTCGACTGTTCGGCAAGTGCTTGTAGAATGGATTGACGAATCCACCAAACGGCATAAGAAATAAACTTAAAACCTCTTGTTTCATCAAACCTTTGCGCTGCTTTTATTAACCCTAAGTTTCCTTCGTTGATTAAATCAGGAAGTGTTAAACCTTGATTTTGGTATTGCTTAGACACAGAAACCACAAATCTTAAATTAGCTTTAACTAATCTATCTAATGCATTGGCATCTCCTTCTCTAATTCTTTGTGCAAGTTCTACTTCCTCCTGAGCCGAAATCAATTCTACCCTTCCTATTTCCAAAAGGTATTTATCTAAAGACGCGGTTTCACGATTCGTTACTTGTTTGGCTATTTTTAATTGTCTCATTCTTGAAGTTTAAGTTTATAAAAGGGATAAAAAGTTTTTGTTGTATAGTATTGAACGCGCTTTGAATGTACTATAGTTACATAAACTCAGCTAAATTTTACTTTAAATTTACCAATAGACTAAAAATGATTATGATTGAATTGAATTTTAGGATGAAATGAAACATTAGTTAATTTGTTAATTGGTTGATTGGTTAATTAGTTATTTGGTTAATTGGTTGATTTGTTAATTGGTTAATTGGTTAATTTGTTGATTGGTTGATTGGTTGATTTGAATATCAGGTCGACATGACAAAAAAAACTCCCTGTCACATCGACTGAAATGGAGATGTCTAAATACCAAATCACGTTACTAGATGTCTCCACTCCGGTACCAATGACAAGAAAACAATATAATAAAATATTCCCATAGATGTGCATGAATGTACATAGAATAAATCAGCGAAAATCAGCGAGATTTGCCCAAGGAGAAAAATTTCCTCCCCCTTTATCCCTCTACTTACGCTTCGGTTAGCACTAATCCAAGGAGGAAATTAATATTTGACTGTCATTTTAACTTATGCTGTTTTTAAAAAAAAGTGGTTACTCGATATGACAAAAAACAACTTGTCACTTCAAGCTCATAGATAAAGACCAAAGCGTCTTTGCGATCTCAAAGTATCAAATCACGTTACTAGATGTCTCCTCCTCAGTTACGGAGGTCGACATGACAAAAAATACACTTGTCACTTCGACGGAGAAGTCTCAAAGCAAATGTCGTTACTAGATGTCTCCACTCCGGTACCAATGACAAGAAAACAATATAATAAAATATTCCCGCAGATGTACGCAGATGTACGCAGAATAAATCAGCGAGATTTGCGGGAGAAAAATTTCCTCCCCCTTTATCCCTCTACTTACGCTTCGGTTAGCACAAATCCAAAGGGAAATTAATACTTCGACTCATAGATAAAGACCAAAGCGTCTTTGCTTGTGGAGAAGTCTCGAAACCAAATCACGTTACTAGATGTCTCCTCCGCAGTTACGGAGGTCGACATGACAAAAAATACACTTGTCACTTCGACCTTTCGGAGAAGTCTCAAAGCCAAATGTCGTTACTAGATGTCTCTGCTATCGGCTGATAAGACAAAATAGAAAGACAAAATATACAAGACTTTTTTTTTGCAATATACCCTTTTTGAGGTATTGTCATTTAGAATGGTTCTTAATAATATTGCAGTGTGAATTTTGAAACTACATATCATCCATTAGAAAAGTACAAACCAGCATTTTCATGTAATGCTTGTACTTGCGATTCGAAGAAAAAAAAGTGTTGTAAAAAATATAAAAGAGGTGGCAAACATTGTGGTTCTTGTCCTAAGAAGTAATTGCGCGCTCTTTTCTTTGTTTTGCTAACTTTTTAATGTCTTTTACTTCCACTTGTGGTTTATAATGTCCGTTTTCTGTAACTTCCAACATTGATTTTCCTAAATCTGCAAGTGTACAAATATAATTAGGAGCCATACAATTCGTGAGACTTAATAAAGGTTTAAGAATTTTATAACTCGTGTAAGTATTTTTCATTCCTTTGGTAGGTTGAATGATGGCTGGTCTAAATACATAAACAGACTTAAACGGCAAGGCAATTAAATCATTTTCAGTTTTTCCTTTCACACGAGCCCACATTACTTTTCCCTTTTCTGAACTATCAGTTCCAATTCCAGAAACATAAGTAAAAGTCATTCCTTCATTATTTTTGACAATATGCTTGGCAAATTTCAGTGTCAAATCATAGGTAAGTTGGGTATATTTATCTTCTTTCATTCCAACAGAAGAAACCCCCATACAAAAAAAGCAAGCATCGTATCCTGAAATCTCTGAGGCGTGTTGTTCAAGAGCAGAAATATCTTTTAGAATCAATTGTTTTACTTTTGGATGTTTTGTAATGTATTCTTTTCTACTTATCAAAAGAATTTCCGTTACTTTATCATCTATTTGGCATTCGTGCATCACGCCCTCTCCTACCATTCCTGTTGCCCCTGTGATAATTACCTTCATACTACTTTATCGTTTTTTGCATTGATTTTACTTGTTTCAAGATAATTTTGATAGGAGTTAAAGGAACAAAAGCCATCATTATTTTTTGACCGAAAGTCAAACCTGATATTTTTTCCAATTTTCCTTGCATCATAGCCTCGTATCCATCTTGTGAAACCTTCATAGAACTAGCTGTTTTGTTAAAAAGGGCGGTTTTATCCATCCCGGAAGTGGCGCCAAATTCAGTATTTGTTGCTCCAGGAAGCAAAACCGTAACAGTAACATTAGTGTCTGTCAATTCAGAAGCAATTGCCAAACTGAATGATCTTACATAAGCTTTACTGGCGTAATATACGGCTTGTAAAGGTCCTGGTATAAATGCTGCTGTAGAACCTACATTCAAAATTTTACCGTGATTTCTTTTTACAAAGTCAGGTAAAAATCTTCTGGTCAATTCTGTTAGCGCTTTGATGTTTAAGTCTATCATTTGCGCATCACTTTCCCAGTCTCTTTCGTGAAAAAATCCTATTCCACCAAAGCCAGCATTATTGATTAAATATTCGATTTCTATTTTTTGTTCTTTAAGTTCGTTGTAAACTTCTTCACAAGCATTTGGAAGCTTGAGAGAGATCTTTGACTATTGTGTAAACCTCTATTCCAAATTCTTTTTCTAAATCAGATTTTAAAGTCTCTAGTTTATCTTCTTCTTCAACAATTACTAAATCTCCTTTTTTAGAAGCGTGTATTCTTGCCAAATCTTTTCCTATTCCACTTGACGCTCCTGTAATTAATGCTACGTTTTTCATTTTTCTTAATTATTTAAAGTTCAAAATTAATCAATATATATGATAGAAATGATTTCAAAAAGAATTAAACCCAGGATTGTGCTTTAGAAAATCTATTCGTACCTAAAATCATAAACTAAACCAACATTTTTTTACCATTTGTAAGAATATAAAGATGAAATTCAATATAATTTAATAAATTAGCTTCATAAAAACCAAATTAGATGATAAGAATAATATACAGTGTAGCGATTTTACTGATAACTCTATCCGTAACGGCACAAAAGACAAGACCTGAAAACTGGTACCTATTAGACCCAAAAGCAGATAAAGTATATGGTGCAGGGATTGAAGAAGCCTACAAAACATTAGGTGATAGAAAATCAAAAAAAATTATAGTTGCTGTAATTGATTCTGGAGTAGATATTGAGCATGAAGACTTGAAAGATGTAATTTGGATCAACAAAGGTGAAATTCCAAATAATGGAATTGATGATGACGGAAACGGATACATTGATGATGTAAATGGATGGAGTTTTATTGGTGGAGCAACCCAAGACATCAATTATGAATCGACAGAATTAGCTCGAATTTATCAAAAACTTTCAAAAAAATACAAAGGACTTCAAGAATATGAAGCCACAGACAAAAATGAATACAAATATTGGCAAACTATCCAAGCAGAATTCATTCAAGATATGTCAGAAACTGCGCAGCAATATCAAACTATGCAATTTTTGGTTGATTACATACAAAGAGTAGAAAAACAAACTGGACAACCTATTTCAATGGAGTCTAACAAAAGTTTCCAGCCAGAAAATGACATTGATATTCAAATCAAAAACATTATGGCAAATAGTGTTTTGGACAAAAAAGACAATTCAAACTTATTAAGTGATTTGGAACATGCTGCTGAATCTTATGGAGGCATGTTGGAATACAATATGTTGAATTCAGACTCATTGAGGATGGCTGTTGTGGGTGACAATCCTAACGATCCAAATGAAAGATATTATGGATGCAACAGAGTAGAGGGGCCAGATGCGATGCACGGAACACATGTAAGCGGAATTATTGCTGGAAACAGAACAAATAAATTAGGAATTATAGGAGAAGCCAATAATGTGGAGATTATGGCAATTAGAGCAGTTCCAAATGGAGATGAAAGAGATAAGGACATTGCGAATGCTATTTATTATGCTGTTGACAATGGTGCAAGTATCATTAACATGAGTTTTGGAAAATATTACACACCTGATAAAGCAATTGTTGATGCTGC
>JAGYKU010000035.1 GCA_018401455.1 Flavobacteriales bacterium | reverse complement strand
TGCATCTTCAGCTTCTTCTTGATTTTTACAATAACGCATAGCCACATTCAACATTGCTTCGCAATATTGATTATAAAGTTGATTTTGAGCCGATCTTTTACCTTTTTTGCAAGCGATAATGAGTTCCTGTTCAGAACATTCATCACTTACTGACATAGTAAAAGTGGCATTAACACTACTCTTTTTGGTTATGGTTGCAGTTGTTGACAATACTTTTATCAGTTAGTATATAATAAAAAACTCCATAAATTTACATTAGTTGCTCGAAATAACCAAATTATTTACAATAAAAAAAACATACACAAAATTCGCAAGTATTATTTTTTAAACTATCTTTATGCTTCAAAACTATTATACACGTATCATGAAAAAGATTATATTCTTAATTCCAGTTGTTGCAATTCTTTTGGGATGTAACAAAAAATTAGAGAAATTAGAAGGCAATAACGTTGAATTTGAAGAAACTTATTTTCAAATTGAAGAAGTGATTTCTATGGAAATTCCTAATAGCGCTTTGGATTTTGGTGGTTTTTTAAATTGTACTTCTCTTCCTTTTGGACTTTCACAAGATTTTAACGCTTTTATACCTACTCAAAATCCAAATCCATATGCTCATTTAGTAGATCAAATAAAACCTTCGAAAGTAATTATGGAATTGACCAATATTCCAGATTGTGATTTTAATATGTTGGAATCTGTGGAAATTTATTTGGTAGATTTATTAGATACATGTGGAAATCTAATTAACGATGAAAGTAAATTTGTTTTCAAATCTGATGCGGTTTCATACAATGGTTCTTGTTCTATAAACGTAAAAACTGGACCTTATTATAATGTAGTAAAATTAGGAGAGTTTCTTAATTTTAGTAATGGAATCGGAAATATTATAGAATTGGATTTAACCCCAAATACCGAAATAGACCAATTCATACATGCTGGAAATTTTCAAACTTACGCAAAACTAGTTTTCGACAAAGCCTTTACAGAAGAATCTGCCATCATCAAAACGACTATGGTTTTGGATGTAAGGTTGATTAATGAAGATTAGTTTAATTTATTTGTATTAACTTCATACCAAAAATATATCTACCACCGAAATTTTTGAGTTTACTTTTAATATCTTTCCATACTCTAAACAATAAGTTAAACAAATCAATTACTAGGGTCGAATGGCTATTTATGGGGCTGAGCTAATTTGAAGAAATGTGATAAAACATACCTTCTACAACACTGCGTTTCGCTTTGGGCAAACTGACTCGTCTGTATCATATTCACACGCCTATAATGCAAACTAATAACATTATTCTATTGCTAAAAATTAATATTCATCATCGATTCAGACGCTCACTAAGTTCGGTCTGTATCGTGATGTTTAAGCACTATAGTCTTTCCTTCTAAAGTCGGACGCCTATAATGCAAACATCATCGACTTGTTCGTGGTTGCCTTTCCAATTTTGGAAGGCTGTATTTAAATTTTCTTTTTGCTCAAGCATAGAAAGTTTTACACTGTTTTCGAGCAGATTCCTCAGTTTTTTGTACATAAACTTCTTACCACTTGGTCCACCAAACTGATCTGCATAACCGTCTGAGAATAAATAAACACAATCTCCTTTTTGTAATGTAATGGTTTCTTGAGTGAAAGGTTTTTTAAACTCGTAATTACCCACAGGTTGTTTGTTGGGCGTGAGAATTTTCAATCCATTGATATTGAGAATATAAATAGGATTATTTGCTCCAGCGTATGTCAATTCCAAAGTATCTAAGTTGAGTTTGCAAAGTGAAATATCCATTCCATCTTGCATATTGTGTTCTTCGGAAGTTAAGGTTTCTCCAACAATCATTGCCATCTTATCTAAAATCTCAGCGGGTTGAGACATTTTCTTTTCTTTGATACAGGTATTCAAAGCATTGGCACCAACCACACTTACAAGAGCTCCTGGCACACCATGACCAGTACAATCCACTTCTACAAAATACACTTCCCTACCCGACTGATGCATCCAATAAAAATCGCCACTTACTTTTTCTTTAGGTTCGAAAAAAATGAAATAATCTTCAAAACAATCTTTATATTTTTGCCCTGAAGGAAGTAAAGCATTTTGTATAAACTTACTGTAAGTAAGACTGTCTTCAATATCTTTTAAAGCTTCTGAAATAATAACATTTTTATGTTCTACTTCACTTTTCTGAAATTTAATAATCTCGTACAACTTTTTGTTTTTGAGAAATGCTACAGAAAGAAGCATCAATATCAAAAGCACTGCTACTAGTGTAATAAGTAACATATAATTTCTAGCTTCTGCCGTTTTATGTTCCAAATCTTTTCATGATAACTTTTTGTGCTTCAATTTCTTTTTCTTTTTCTGCTAGGTCTAATTGTGTTTTAACCTGTTTTACTTTATTGAGTTTTCAAGATTAAAATTTCTTTTTCAGCAATCATTAGTTCTTTTTGAAATTTAAAGGCAGTTTTGAAAATCTCCTTTATCTTCTGCAATTTCGACCATTACCATGAGTGCTTCACTTTTCTCATCGTAGGGTTATTTGCATCAGAAAATGCATAACTCATATAGGAAAATTTCTCTGCCTTTTCTACTTCACCTTTTTGCTTATATGCTTCTCCAATACACATCAACATTGTGGCTTTGCTGTCCACCATATCGTAAGTTTCAGCAAAATTCAAAGCATTATTGTAATAATCCAAAGCAATTTCGTATTCACCCAGTGCGCTGTAGTATTTACCCCAATTTTGATTGTAATAATATAAATCACTTTCTACAATGTATGCTTTTAGTTGATCTAATTTCTTTAAGATTATTTTCGTGCTATCTAAGTTATTTTTGTCTAAATATTTAAGAGAAAGGTTTTGTAAGTTTGAAACTTGAGCATCATAATTATCTATTTTCAAATTAATTTCATAGGCTTTGAGCAAAGATTTCAATTCTTCATCGTGCTCTCCTAACCTTCCCAAAAGGATGCTTCTTAATGAATAAGTTCTTGCCAAAAGTTTTTGATCTTCAAGTTCTTTAAATATGGATTCGGCATTTAACAATTCCTTTTCGGTTTGCTCATACTCTGTCATCAAAATAAGAACTCTTACTTTTGCTAATGACAATCTTCCTTGATCTAATTTGGACAAATCATTTGGATCGATGCTCATGCATAATTTGTAGGAAGAATCAGAATTAGAGTAATAGATATCGTTTGCCATTTCTAAAGTTTCTAGTGCAGATTTTTGTGCAAAGAAAATGTTGGTTGAAAACAATAAAAATATTAGTAATTTGGGCATCCTCATCTAGTGAAACAAATTTTAATGACTCAAATCTAAAGAAAATATTCAGATAATGTATCATATTAAAATGAATAAATTTTTATTAAAGCTAGAAAGTTTTACCTTTGCTTACATTAAACTGTATTAAAAATGTCTGAAAGATTGTGTTTAGAATGTGGTACTAAATTATTTGGTAGAATTGATAAAAAATTCTGCAATGACAATTGCCGTAGTGTTTTCAACAACAAAACCAACAAAATTACAGATGATTATTTTAGAAAAGTAAACAGCATTCTCAGAAAAAACAGACGAATTCTCGAAAAATACAATCCGAATGAAAAGTCTAAAATTTCGAAAGAAAAATTACTTTTAAACGGATTCAATTTTTATTACTATACCAATATTTATCAAACCAAACAAGGTAAAACCTATTACTTTGTATATGAACATGGCTATTTGGAATTAGAAAATGAAGAATACGCTTTGGTAAGAAAATTAGACTACATCTAAACAATGGAAAATAGAAAAAAAATTCAAATCATCAATGGTCCCAATCTCAATCTTTTGGGGATTAGGGAAAAGGACATATATGGAACAGAAAGTTTTGAAACTTTTTTTACCCAATTACAAATTGATTTTCCTGAGTTTGAACTTTATTATTTTCAAAGCAATATAGAAGGAGAAATAATAGACCAACTTCATAAAGTAGGGTTTGGTTTTGATGGAATATTAATTAATGCTGGAGGATACACGCACACCTCTGTAGCGATTGGTGATGCCATCTCGAGTATCAATGCACCAACTATCGAAATTCATATTTCCAATGTTTTTGCTAGAGAACCCTACAGACATGTATCTTTGATTGGTAAACATTGTATTGGCGCCATTTCTGGATTTGGAGTGCAATCTTACAGATTAGGGTTAGATTATTTTACTTCGAAGCAATAACTAATTAGTATAGTGAAGATTGAAACCTCCAACAGTTTTTTGTTCTAAATTGTCTAATAGGTAAAGTTTATGTTTTTTAAACCAATCCTCACCCAATTTCAGGAAGTCCGATGTATTGGTCAGGTGTAACGATACCAGACTTAACCGCCATCATCACAATTCCTGCTGTGTTGTTGATGCCTAGTTTTTTTAGGATTCTTTTCCTATGCGTATTTACTGCATGATTACTAAAATATCACAAGGCTGCAATTTGAGCATTGGTATAACCTTCTGCAATCATTTTTATGATTTCTAATTCACGTTCAGAAAGTGCAATGGGTTTGCAAGACATTGCTTCTTTTTCGATATACGTAGGAATTGCATTACCAATTTATGGAATCTATGGAATTTGTTATGGAAAACAAGCATATTATACTACTGGTATTTTTTTTAGCAATAGGATTAATAAGAGGTTTGGGGAAGAGTGAAATAAACTAGAAATTGAATCAATAGTTGCAATTACTCAATTTTATATGCAATATTTATGTCATATTTTATACCTTATAAATTCAAACTCCATACGAAAAGTGTTACAAAAACTGAAACTGATGGAAAATATAAAAGCATAATTAACTACCAATTTGAAGATACTAGAGTTTCTAATGTGAGATGTATTCTTGACATGAATATTTAATAGTAATCAAAAGGATTTTATAAACAATAAACCCCCTTATCCCCCTACTTACGCTTCGGTTAGTACAAATCCAAAGGGGGAATTAATATTCACCTGTCATTTTAACTTATGCTGTTTAAAAAAAAGTGGTCACTCGAAGTGACCTCAACCCCGAACCCCGAACAACAAACATCAAACAACGAACTCCAAACGACAAACTCCGAACAACAAACCCCAAACCTCTTTCATCAACCGAAGTCTTGACGAAGGTTGAAAACTCAATCCTTAACCACTACCCTCAATCCTTCCGAATGGGAAGAAAACTCTGGCGCATACATACTTTGCATTGTTGTAATTCCATTAGAGAAATCTCCTTTATGGAAAACCTTCAAATCGTATTCAAAAACATAACTTCCTTTTTTGAGGAAATCCATAAAAAAGTTGGTAGATGCATCTTTGGTGCTTTCGTAATAACCCAATCCATCTTGCCATTTGTAACTGCTCAACACATTCAAAGGTTCCAAACCAGAAGCGCGCATATCTTTCAAATGAACGTATTCCATATCTCTATCTACGTGGATTTCAATTCTTACACGTATTTTATCTCCTACTTTCAAATCTGAGTTTTCTACAATTGGCGTCATAAATTCACCGTCTTTGTTCAGTTGGACTTTAAAGAGTTTTTTCTTTATCGTCAAAGGTGTTTCGTGTGTTTTGATTTTGTCTAAATTCTCAAAATATTGCCAATACAATCCGCCCCAAGAAACGCCTGTGGTTTGTCTCGAAACTGTAACATTTCCCATATCTGCTTTTATTTCATCAGCATTCCAAGATGTTTTGAAATATCCTGTTCCCGCTTCCGTTTTTTCAGGAACTACTTTCATATCTCCCAATTTTACTTCTACGATTTCCTCGTTACTCAAAATATCTGTGCCTCTCAACAAAAGTGCGTAACAAGCTTCTGATGTCGCTTTGGTCGTTTTCCAATGTGTGGTTTGTTTTTGCTTGAGCAACCAAACTTTCAGTTCTTCTACCGCTTCTTCATTTTTAGCCACTTCGTCAAAAGCTTCAATCAACATTGCTTGTGATTCTATAGGAGATTGATACCAATAATACCCAGAAACATTTTCTTTGTAATACATTCCCATTTCCTCGCTGTGAAGCGCTCTTTCTGCCAAAGATTTAATAATGTCATCTTGTACTTTTCCGTCTGGCTCTAATCTTTCTAATGTCAAAGCCAACATCGCTTCTGTTTGAATGTTGTTGGTCAACCAATATTTTTTTGCTTGTCCTAAATAATAATTATGTGCTTCTTGGGCTTTTTTATCCATTTTGAAATCAAAGAAACTTCTAGCATACATATATTGTAATTGCGTATGTCCCACATATTTCAAACTGTAAATGTCTGTATTGTGTTTTTTGAGCCATTCAAAATCTTTCACCATTTCTCTGTCTAAATAATCGACTGCTTTTTTGATCATTTTCCATTCTTTCAAATGCTTTTTACTGTTAATCACTCCTAACCTATTAAGATGTCCCATTCCAGACAAAATATACTGCGTAATATATCTATTTGCACGCATTCCTTTGAACCAAGCCCAACCACCTTCTGCAACTTGCATTTCTAGAAGTTTGTGCATTGTTTTGTCGAGTTCTTTCTCCATTCTGTTCATATCAAACAGCAGTCCTACCCTTCTCTTGTTTTCAGATTCGTTTTGACCTTGCAAAACCCAAGGAGTTTCTTCCAAAAACAATGTTTTGAGTTCTTGGTTTTTTTCCAAATTGGAAAGAAATGCTTCTTTACTTTCGTTTTTCCAAGTATCAAAAACTGCTTTTATTTTTGGATTGGAATTCGCAACGTGCGCTGCAATGGCATTGGCATAATATCTCGAAAACGTCTGTTCTGCGCATTCATAAGGATATTCCATTAAATACGGTAAAGACTGAATCGCATACCAAGCAGGATTAGATGTAAACTCTAAAGTTACTTTTTCGTGTCTTAATGTTTTGGAATCTCCAGAATTGATTAAATTCTCTAATTTGAATGTTTTGCTACCTTTTTTATTGATAAACAATGGAATACTCTCCGTAACCATCATTCTATTACTCAAAACAGGAATGGTCATTTCTTCACCATCAGAAAAATCTCCCGCTTCAGCTACAATTTTATAGGTGATGGCTTGCACACCTTCTGGAATATAGATTTCCCATTCTACCGAAGTACTTCCTTTAGCGTCCACTCTAAACGTTTTTTGAGCATTGGTATTTCTAACCAATTCATCAATGGATTTTTGGGTCAAAGCATCTGTCATAAAGAGTTGGATGTTTCCGTTGAGAATTTCTGTAGATAAATTAGAAACTTTGGAACTTAAATACAGCTTATCCCCTTCTCTAAAGAATCTTGGAGCATTCGGAACCACCATCAAATCTTTTTGTGTGACTACTTCTTGGGAAACTGTTCCTGTTTTCAAGTCTTTGGTATGCGCCATTCCAATAAACTTCCACTTGGTAAGACTTTCCGGCATTTTGAAACTAAAAATAATTTCACCTTTGCTATTGGTCTCCAAATGTGGAAAGAAAAATGCCGTTTCACTAAAATTGGTTCTTGCTTTTATTTGCGAAAGGTCATTTTGAACTTGATTGTTAGCAATATTTCTATCTATTTTGTCTCCTTCATCAGATTTATTGTCACTTCTTTCTTTTTGAACTTCGCCCTTCAACGACATTGTTGAAGTAGGTGGTGGTGGTGCACTTTGTTGGCTTACTTTTCCTGATGCCGCTACTGATTTCGTATTTCTGTATTCTCCCTCATCTGCTTCTTCCATTGTAAAATCTGCTTCTTCTAAGTACACACCATCAATAAGTCCATCTCCATAATAATTTACATATCCCGGACCTCTTAAATAATAATACGGATTAAAACCAAAGAGATTTAGCGTTGGGTAATTCCTAACATTGAATGAATATCCATTATACCAGTAATTAAACACTTGCATTTGAACTTTATTGAAACCTCTGTATTGGGAATAGATATTATTGTAATTGCTTTGATACTTACTATGATTGACATACATATAAAAATTATTTGAAGCAAACGCATCCAAAGAAGCATCATACATGGCAACGACCATTTCTGCTGCTACTTTTTCGCTTTTTGGTCCCGAAACGATAACTTTCCATTCTTCATCACTTCCTGGCAGCATTTTATCTCTATATGTTGCCAATTTCACATTGAGTTGTTTGTTGCTAAATGGCACATAAACTCTTTTGTTGAAAGCGTAATTTCTTTCATTTTTAATGGTACTAAATTGAATATCAAACCCTCCTCTATCGTCTTCTGTAACTGGAAAGGAAATGATTTTTTGCTCGTTATTCAAAGTAATCGTTTTTTTCTCAACAATTTTATCGTTTTTAATGACTTGATAAAAGAGTTCGATATTGTCTTTAGAAGCTATTACAAAAGAGGCTTGTTCGCCTGGTTCTGTAGCATACCCTAATTCTTTGACCCACAAAACTTCAGTTCCTAATGGCTTTTTGCTGTTTTTATCAAAAATGGTAAAATATTTCTCTTCATACACTTCTTCGCCAAAAGCATCTGTACTTTTCAAAGTAAGTTTGTAGTGTCCTTGTGTCCAATCGTTCTTTTTCTCAAAAAATACAGTATCATTTTCGTCTGTTGAAATGATTTTCTGCATCATCTTTTTGTCTTCAAGATAGTTTTGAACTTTGTTTTCGTCTTCGTAAGCATCTTGAGGATACAATTTTTCAAAAACTTCTTTTCTAAAAGATTTGATTTCCGCTTGTGTCAATGATTGATTTCTAAAAACCTTATCAGGAGTTTTGAGTTTTACAATTTCTAACTGAACTTTCGCTGGGACTTTCTGACCATTGAGATTATAGGTACTCACATTGAAATATTTCAGACTTTCTTTATTAATTTCGTTAGAAATATTAGCGTTGATGGTCATTGCATTTTTTCCAACATACACTTTCGTTTGTCCGCTTCTTGTTTCTCCATTGATATCTGTAACATCTGCATATATGGTATAAACATAAGTAGGATAATACGAATGTTTGATGGTTTTATCTTCCTTTGCATTGAATTTCACTTCAAAATTCCCTTTGCTGTCGGTGATGGTTTCTCCAGAAGTAATTTCTGTAGTTTTGGAACTTGGCATAAACCCCCATCTGTACCAACTCCAATAAGGAAAATTGGCACCTCTCACTACTCTATATTTCACAGTTGCGCCATCAATTGGATTTCCTGCAAACGCATCAGATTTACCAATTACCTTGATATCAGAATTCAGTTTGAAAGCACCTTCTATCGGTTCGAAATTCACTTCAAACTTAGGCCTTTTGTACTCTTCTACCCTAAAATACACATTGCTATAATCATCTGTTATGCTCATTTGACCTGTTAAACCAGTAGAAGGCGCAGTAAATTCCCCAGAAAAAGAACCGTATTCATTTGTTTTTACAGTCATTTCTTTTACCACTTGATAGTTTACATCGTAGAAAATGATATGCCTATTTACATTAGCAAGTATTCTAGAACCTTCTTTGTCTTTTATAGTCGCAATACCTTTGAACATTATTTTTTGCCCTGGTCTGTATATTTTTCTATCCAAAAAGAAATGCGTTTGATAGGTTGGATAATATTCTTGTTTGTATCCTTCATAAAAATACAATCCAGAATTATCGATATAATAATCATCACCTTCTATCAATTCGGGATATAAAGTTGCATATTGCGAATGCGTTAGACTGGTTTCTCCTTTTGAATCTGTTGTTGCAGTTTTAACTTTTTTGTATTCGTAATTTTTTGATAATTTATTGTATTTACTTTCATACCAATTCACTTTTACATTACTTTTGGGTTTTCCTGTAATTCTATCTAGTACTTTCAAGTCCCATTGGTCATCTTTTATTTTTGTTTCTACAAGCGCAAAATTGGTGACTCTCATAAACCCATATTGAATTAAACTAGAAGCAACAGAAAAAGTAGGTTCGGTTGCTGCAATTAAACAATAATTCCCAATATCTAAAGGGTCTAAATTACTATCGAAAGTATAATTTTCAAAATCGTTTTGATTAGGAGTTTGTAACAACCACTCTTTTGTAACTACCATCTTTGAGCAAATCAGCAATCACTTCACTTTGGTAATAATTTTTAATTTTATAGTCATTAGGAAACTTGAGTAATCTAAAATAAACAGTATCTAGATTTTTAAAATCAACTAAGTATTTTTGATTGGTTTTGGGAGCAACTACACCTTCCATTTTTAATGACAAAGCTTTTTGTTTAATTTGTCCTTGAAGGTGTTTACAACTTGAAGCACCATAAGCATCAGGATACAATGCTATAGCCTCTTCGCATAGTCTATTTGCGATTTTCTTTCCAATTTTCAATGAATCATCAAGGCTATTTTTATCAGCATTTTTGAAATACCAATTTGCTTTTTTATATATTATTTCAGTTACACTTTCGTGCTTGGTGTTTTGCTTAATAAGTTCGTTGAGTGTTTTAAGGTACAATTCATCTTTATTGTCAACAATCACATTATTATACATAAAATCCAATCTTTTCAGCGTAACATCAATCAATGCAGATCGATCTTCATCGTTGGAATGTGCCCAAGTGATTTCTTGAAATAATTTGGTAGCATAATAAATGTTTGAAAGAGAATCTTTCTTATCGATTTTTAAATGTGTAAATATTTTATTTCCTGACAAATACGATTCATTATCTAAAACAAATTTCATATCATTTTCGGAAATTCCAAATTCAGCGGTGAGGAAAAAATCTAAAGATTCGTGCACTAAAAAGTCGTATAAAGTCGGTCGTAATTTTAGACTATTTTCCATCGAAGTAGCATTGTAATTTAGAATGTCTTTAAAATCTTCGATACTAATTTGTTTGAGCGCATCAGCTTCCGAAACAGAAGCGATATAATGATGCGTAATGGTTTCTGCTATTTTTCTCAAATCCCAAGTTCTTACATCTTTATTATCGAAATCTTGGGTTGCAGTTCTGTCCATTATGGTGTATCTATTGGCATTGTAATAACCATAATAAATTTTGGCGGTTAATAAATGAGAAATTTGTTTTAAAGGAAACTCAGCATTTTGGGTAAGGCTGTCCATTTCTGCAATAGCATTGATAAAATCGTTTTCATCCAAATATGTATTGAATTTCAATTTATGCAATTGTGCTTTGATGACTTGAGGATAATTTTTATCTGTTCTTGCTAGACTGTAAATTACTTTCACTTCTTCAAAAGCGGATTTATACAAACCTTTTTTTGTTAATGAATCCACTTTTTTCCAGTTGGCGCCATAACTTGTAGGATCAAATTCAAAATCAATGGGAGTATTTACAATAACTTCTGATGATGCATTGTAAGGTTCCTCAGTTAAGTGTTTTGACTTACTACATTCGTGAGAAGACAAAAGAACAAAAGCCAAGCCTGCGAATATCCATATTTTATAGTTTGTAAGTAGTTTCATAATTTAGTTTTTTAGTTTCAGATAACCAATTATTACAATTGGTTTCTGAATGGGTTCAATATTATTATTAAAAAAATTAATACAAACCAATTTTCAAGTCTTTGTAATAAAACTCCTCTTGGTTGGGATTGCACAAAAATACCGTTACTTGCTACCGCTGCTATACTTCCAAAACTTTGAACCTTTCTGTAAGGTATTTATATTTTCTTCCAAACACCTAAAGTACATTATTTTTTCTTGTTTTAATGTTTTTTGGATAAAAATCTCTGCTAAATACTAGAATGGAGTTTTTACTTGCTGCTGTATGGAATTTCAAGAAAATGATGAAGCAACTAAAGAAGAAATTGGTGCTATGCATTCTTTTATCTTATAAATAGCACTTTGAAAAAGTGGCTTGTTAAAGAACGACTACATAATTATTTTTATTTAAATTTGTAGTAACATTTAAAGTTCAAATTACGTTATCAAATACAATGGATAACAAAAAATGGTTAATTATAAAGTTATAATCAATCTAAAAGTTTAAAACATTACACCCTAATACATCCGTAAATACAAATTATCATGAGCCTTGAAGCAATTAAAATAGATTTAGCACAACAAATGTTCAACATCAACAAAATCTGTTCTTGAACAGATTAGAAAAATTCTGAAAACGAAAAACAGATTCTTATTCAGTAGATGGCACTCCATTAACTTTATCTGAGTACAATAGAGAATTGGAAGAAGTTCGGAAAAAAACATCAGAGAAGGAAAACACAATCAACCGAAGAACTAACCAAAGAAATAAAAAGTTGGAGAAAGTAACGAAAGGAATGGACTGAAAGCAAACTTATAAAAAAGTGTATGAAATATGTATAAATGAATTTCTGCTTTTGATTGAAAAGGATAATCACAGGAAAATCATTTCCATAATATCAAGTTGACTTATCATGCAAAAACGAAGAATGATTGAAGGAGATTATAAAATCCTTTTTAAAAATGAAAACGCTGTCATTTATATCATGGCTGTTTTTCCTTCGAAAAATAATCCCAAAATCAAAAATTATAATTTTCTGAAACAAAAACTATGATTTTTTTTAAATTGGCTGAGGCCAGACAGGTAGAAGCAAGAACAAGAAAAGTGACAAACTGCCTAGCACCGAAGGGCTTATAGGGTGGTTTTCCTTCTATTCACCGTAACCATTGTACTCGAAACAATTTTGAAGATAGTGTAGGTGAATGAAATAACTCAAAAACCACCTTTACAATGGTTTGTAATTTATTACTGAAAGAAGGCCTGTCCACCTCAGGCGAAGGAATACATATTTCGTTTTATTTTAAAACTCTTCATTCTCACTTACCCTCTGTCATTAAATACATTATTCTGAAGTTTGCATTATTGAGATAAACAAATGTCCTTTGCTACTCTTGTTTTGCACTATTTAAAGAACTTAATACCAACTTGTTAGTTGATTATTATGCTCAGTGCCTTATTGGGGCCACCACCACCTACCTAATAGTCCTGCCTGATTTAAAAAAACTTATCCAAAATAGAAACAATGGAGACTAATCATCATCAACATCATGAAAATGTATTTTCATATAAATACTGTTTATTTTTAAACTTTTCCTTAAAGGTTTTATATTTTAAAGTAATATATATATGAATCAGACCCACTCAAATCAATTTTATCATAGTGATATACAAGTCTTTCTTTATAGAAAAATTTAAATACATCTATCGTTGACATTATCAGACATTTCTTATAGATATATTTGACTAAATTTATTATGAATCTCATTTGAAATTAAAAAGGTTCTGAATATTTAAGTCAATTCAATTTTGTTGTTTTATTGAACAACTTATATAAATTAATTAATATGCAAATTTTATTTATCATTTGTTTTATAATTTTTTTCAATTATTCAAGAACCCTCCGCTGTCGCACGAAACGAAATTCGACAAAGTCAATCCTTTCGTGCCTGCCCTGTCAACATGGTGACGGGAGGCAGGTGACTTTACTATTTTTAGTTCTATTCAATCTTCAAAAATACATTTTTTTTTTATCATCCTGCTAAGTTCAAAATACCACGAGAAAGATTCGAGCGGCAGCACTTCGTAACTCGAAAGGATTGACACTGCCGAACTTCGTTTCGAGTACCAGCGAACTTCTTATTTTATTCTGGCGAAAATCATATAACTTAAAAGTCAGTTCACTGTAAAAACCATCAGTGAGGTTGTTTTAAACATCAAACTTCATCATAATTCACAGTGATACTCTCCGATACTGGATGTGAAGTACACGTCAAAATAAATCCATCTGCTACTTCTTGATCTGTAAGGGCATAATTGGCATCCATGATGGCTTTTCCACTTGTCACTTTGGCTTTACAAGTACAACATACCGCTCCTTTGCAAGAAAAAGGAACATCCACTCCTTGATTAATAGCAGTTTCTAAAATGGATTCTCCATTGGTAGGTAAGTCAAATTCATACTCCTCATCATCATAAATGACTTTTACTTTTGCTGTACCTTGAAAATCAGCGGTAGTGATTACTCCTGTGCTTTTACTTTCCATCAAAACAGGAGTGGTAAACAATTCGAAATGTACCTTTTTATCATAAATACCCAAAGAAGTAATGCCTTGTTTTGCAGACATAATCAACTCTTCTGGACCACACAAGTAAAATCCTGCAGCTTTTTCTAGATGATAATGCATAATTAAAGATTTTGCTTTACCATCATTGATTCTTCCATTAGTTAAAGCAAATCCAGAATCTTGTCTAGAGTAAATATATATTGTTTTGATGTTTTTTTCTGCTAATTCATCCAATTGTGATTTAAAAATCACATTTTCTTCATTTCTGTTGCCATAGAATATATAGAATTCACTGTTGGGTTCTACTTCTGCAACCGCTTTTGCCATAGATAAAATAGGTGTAATTCCACTACCTGCAGCAAATGCAACATATTTTTGAGCACTTAATCTATTCGTTTCTAGTAAAAATCCTCCTTCAGGTTGCATTACTTTTACCTCATCACCTACTTTTAAATTTCTGTTGATGTGTGAAGAGACCAAACCATTTGGAATTTCTTTAACCGCAACCTTCAAAATAGATTCACTGGGTGAAGAACAAAGTGAATATGATCTTCTTTCCTCTTTGCCATTGATTTGAAAACTCAAAGTAAGATATTGACCAGCAACAAATTGAAAATCTGATTTTAATGCATCTGGAATTTCAAAACCAACCGAAACTGTATCGTTAGTTTCTTTATTTATTTCTACTACTTTTAGATTGTGAAAATTACTCATTATTTTTGTTATAAATTTATGTGTTTGCAAATGTACCATTTAGAAACAAAATTGAAAAATAAAAGTTTGCAGAAACTAAAATATTTTATCTAATACTTTAATTTTATTTAATTTTAGCGAAAATTAATCAATTCATTCATGTATACAATACAACAAAATCTGTCTATGAAAAATTATTCAAATCAAAAGTATTTAAATGGAGCGTAGGAGTATTTTTGCTCTTGATATTTATGTTTTTTCATTTTTATGCGCCTAAATTAATTGTAGATAGAAGAACAAGTGACAAGCAATATCCAAGTCCATCTGATTTTGATATTCAAACGGAAATTATACATATCCAATCCAAAGATGGCTTAAAACTAGAAGGAATGTTTTGTGAATCAAATCTAGATACGATTGCTGGCACTGTAATTTTCATTCACGGAATTGGAGGCAAAAAAGAACATTTTCTTCCTATGGCTTATGAAATTGCGCAACATGGTTTCCCATCTTTGATGCTTGATTTGAGAACTCACGGTAATAGTGAAGGAGATTACATCACTTATGGATTTTATGAAACTCAAGATATTTCTGATTTCATCACAACAGTTGCTGCATCTAAAGAATTAGGAAAAATAGGCATTTGGGGGCAGTCTTTGGGTGGAGCCATTTCTTTACAAATGCTTTCTAAAGATTCTAGAATTCAATTTGGAATTATAGAAAGCACCTATTGTACCTTCGATGAAGTGATTCATGATTATGCAACTAGAATGTTTGGAATTTCTTTTGGATATCTTACAGATTATGTAATTTGGAGAGCACAAAGTGTGGGTTCTTTCGAAAAAACTACTATTAATCCTGAAGAATGTTGTAAAAAAATAACACAACCCGTATTATATGTTCATGGAACTGCTGATGATCGAATTGATGTTGCTTATGGAAAGAGAAATTTCAAGGCGATTGCTTCTTCTGACAAAGAATTAGTTTTAGTGGAAGGTGCAAATCACGTAAACGTATGGGAAATAGGAGGAGAATCATACCTAAATCGTTGTGTAACATTTTTGAAATCAAAATAAAAAGGGTTAGCAACAATGTTACCAACCCTTAAATTTCTATTATGCTTTTATTCTAAAAAATAGAAATATAAGATTTTTCAGGAACTAATGTGGCTTTGTTTGGAAAATCAGCGTGAATTACCATTGTATTTTCGTGTCTATGAAGTAAAGATTCCATTTTAGCTCTGTTCAAAAGAATAACAGTAGATTTTCCATGGTGGTCTAATTTATCTGAAATTACTTCTCCATTAAATTCAGTAATCCAATGTGTTTCTTCCATAATTTCTTCATACTCAAATTGAATAGTTGGCACTGCAGAAAACTGAACATTGGGTATTTTCAGTATTACTTACTTCCTACAAATCTCATATTACCATCAGAAAGCACTAAATCTTCGCTGCTCATTCCTAAATCTGATAAATACCTTTTCACCTTTTGTGACTTTCGTTAAAAATTAACTTAATCTCTCCTGGGTTTAATTCTACTTGATCTTTCATATTGTTTTTATTATTTTGTTTTTCATTAATTATCGAGTACAAATGTAGATGAGTAGAAAGAAAAACATTATGACTTACATCATTAAAATAAGTGATTTTTGATGTACTTAAAGAAAGATTGAATATCATGTTTCCGTTATTATTCAAAACTCTTCATTCTCACTCTCTTTCTCACTCTCTTTCTCACTCTGTCTTTTACTACCTTTATTCTCAAAGTTTCGTTGCACTTCATTCGAGATAAACAAAACTACAAGTCGCTTTGCTTACTCTTGTTTTGCAATATTTAAAGAACTTACATACCAACTCGTTAGTTGATTTTTATTTACTCAGCCCCTAATTGGGGCCACCACCCATTGGAACGTTACCCCATTAATTAGCATAAACTGAAATAAATAATTTTAGAAAATATACAATTATCATTTTCTATAAGATACTAAATAAATATTAATTATCTTTTCACCATCAATATCATTGTAAATATTTCAAAATTTTCATTTTCAATTAAAATAGTATAGTCTTTATTCTTAACTATATTATCATTAACATTATTTCACCAGTATGTTTACCATCGTTGAAACAAATTTTATACTCAACAGAACCTTCTTTATCATAGGTGTTTTAACGTATCTTGTTTACTGTCATAGTACAATCACTAAACTCCGTTTAAATATTGATTTTCGATTATATAATAATTACTATCTAATCTAACAAACTTTCTAAAAACTACATTCTCAAAATGTAAGAACTATAAATCTTTTTCACCATTAGCGTTTAATATTGTTGTATCATAAGTATTACAAAATTTACAGGTCATATTCTACAATAATATTTTCGTTATTTTGACCTGAAATTTTAAAAAAAGAAAAGGTGAAAATCAGCAAAAGCCGTCATGATATTATTTTCTTTTTATCATTGTATTTTCATAATTTTTGATTCATTCCTGAATTTCAACAAACTTTCATCACCTCACTTCACTTCCCTGTTTGTGGGCGTAACATCAACTCCTTCTAACTCATCGTGCCCATAGATTAGTGTTTTATAATTATCTCAACTTCTATGCCATAAGATTTTTAATCATTTTCTTCAACTCATTAGATAGATCACCTTGTCATTTTAATTGTAGCCATTTTGTCTTCATGAACTTTATAAACTATTTCTATTTTTGTATAAACCTCATTAACTGCTAATTCAGGTACAAGACCATTATCAAGGTTCCAATAATTCTGTATATAAATATTCAGGCTTTGCTCTTTAGGGTCTTTACTTGCATTTTTGTACCAGTTGATGCGATATACCATGAGTTTCTAACTGAACAGGTTTGTCTACGTTTTCTTGGTTAAATTAATAAATGACAATGTTAGTGAAATATCTTTAGATGCTGTGATTATCAAATACATTTATGTATATAGTTCTAACGATTTTACCTGACCACAGAATTGCATCGCCTCTTTCCATATGTTTCAGAACTTATCAGACCTTTTTTATTATAACTATCTTCCCATGGTTTCCTCCATCTCCTTTAACTCGTTATTATTATGCTCCTTTAGGAGGTTTATTCCCAGTGCCTCTCCGTCAACATCAATAAAATATTGGATTGTTATAAGCATAACAGTGGGGAGAGTGTGAAGGATATTTTTACCCTTCTTGAGGTCAATACTCTATTATCTCCCAACCTACTATCCTTATTCTCCTTCAAAATCATAACTATTTCCACTCCTTTCACTTCATCATCCTTCTCCATCAGGTTAAACCCATATCTCATTACTATATGACTCTTGCATCACCCAAGCATCCTTTTTGTCCAAAATGAAGGCGTTTTTGGCTATCATCATAATGATAATAGGTTGATGAACTAACAATGGACAATGAAATGTTATGGATAACATCGCTTTTGTAGTAAACTATCGTAGTAGGGTCGTAATGATATAATGTGTCGTATCGATAATTAGTGTCAGCAACAGATTCCATAATTCTTTTGAAAGTGCCTCGCAATCCATAACAATACATCATCATCAAAACTGGAAATTCCAAAATGTCTTTCGGGACTTCCTCATACTTGTAATGCGTTGTACTTTTATTTGCTATTTGGGTTTGTTTTGCCATTGCTTGGCTAAAGTAGTTTATTTTTTTAAAATAAACAAATTAACTTTTTACTTAAAAATGGTTTTAACATAAATCACCAAATTCTATAATCCAAAGCTAAATTTTGAATTCTAGTTGTAGGTGTTTGTTTGCCATGCGAAAGTTCTGTAACTCTATCGGTAACGTATATTTGTAATTCAGAAAGCATCACTTTTCCGTCTCCATTTAAATCAGCGCCATTGTTTCTCAGTCCAAACAATAAACTATAGGTAAACAAACCATTTTTCCAATCATTACTTTCCATTGCGAATTCTGCTCCACCTGCTGAAGATAAAACTGTAGTTCCTGTTCCTCTTCTCAAATCAGAGAAAAGTTCTTTCATCATTTTGGTTGGGCTGGCTTCTATGGTTGTCAATGCAGGTCCAACTGCTCTAAACATTACGCTTTCGTCTTCTACTACATCTTCTTCACTCACCAAAAGTTCCTCTTCTTCCACTTCCCCACTGTGGCAAGTGTCCATTATGAGAATTTTTTTCAAAGGAGCAATGCCATCTAAAATAGACTCTAATCTTTCATAAGCTAAACCATTTTTACTAGGATTATTAAAATCTACATCGTGTGTTCCATAAAAATAATCATATTTAGCATCCAAAAGTCCGTGACCAGCCACAAAAACAATCACAACATCATCAATAGTAGCATCTTTTAAGAAACTTTTGAGTTCTTGGATGTTTTTTCCCAAAGACTGTTGATCTGTCAAAATTTTAGCCTTCACTTCACCATATAAGTCATTTTCTTTTTGAAATTGTGCCACAATATCTTTAGCATCTTTAGCCGCATAATCTAAATTATATCTCTTGTCTTTATAGATAGATGTTCCTACAGAAACAATATATAAATTGGGTTTTGACTTTTGCAAACATTCAATATCAATCGTTTCTTTGAGGCTTTCTCTTCCTTTTTCGTCTTGTACTGCTATTTGAATTTTATTATGTCCAGATGCCAAGTTCAAAGTTATTTCTTCATTAAAAGTATTTCCTGAAATGGCTCGTCCATTTCCTCCAAAAACAGGCACATCATTGTTCCAAACTAAGAGTTTTTTCAAGTTCCCTTCTTTACTTTTGGCTGAAATAGTTATAGATACTGTCCTTTGATCTGTTGAAATCGGTATGTCTTTGTAATTTGAAATTTCTGAAGAAGGCAATTGTTTTAAACTCACACTTTCTTGAGAGGTTATTCCCAATTTAGACAATCTCTTTAAAAAGGCTTTGTTGTAGAGTGTTATTAAACTTTCATCTTCACTATTCATAGCTTTCAATACCAAATCTGGTCTATTGTTGGTCGCATCAAATTGTTCAAAAGGATAAGCATTTTTTCCTACTCTGAAAGTCACTAACTCGTGTCCTTCTTTGGTCATTTTGTAATAATTGTCTGGAGTTTTGAAAATGGCATTGTCGTCTTGTCCTACCATCATAAATCTTTCTTTACCATCATTTGGATCAAAAACTTTTAATGCACCGTTTTTAAAACTAATACCAACATAACCAAATTTATTTACTTGCACATCAGTTATCAAATCCGCTGGTAGTGCTTTGGTTTTGTTTACTTTATTATTGACTACATCCAAAAACTCAACGTGATTGTCGGCTATCGAAATCAAATGATTCATTGGTTTATGAGTCATCACAGGGTATCCATCAATTTTTGTTTTTTCAATACCCAAAACATCTTGCATTGTGGAAACTTCTTCATCACTTTTTAAAACAAAATGATACGTATAAACCCCCAATCCAGTGTTTACGAAAAGTTTGGTTTCATCAGCACTAAATCCAATAAAAGGATGTTTAGTAAGCGTAACTTTGGGATTAAAATCCAGAATTTTCGCCCAATATCCAGTGCTCCATGCAACAATTCTTCCCGTGCTAAAAAGTGCCACCAAGTATTTACCATCTTTAGTAATAGCCATTGCGTTTGCGCTTTGCAAGTTGGTAGATAAATTGGAGTTACTATTATGGTCAATTTTCAATTTTTTAGGTTTAGTTTCTTGAATTTTATCAATTTCTACTATAGAAATAGGCTCATTGCCAACACCACCAACGATTATGTATTTTTCTTCTGGATCGAAAAGTACATCGTAAAATTCTTTTTGCCCTGTTTTAACATAATCAATATACTCTGGCAAACCATTTTTGATACTATATAATCTAATTTCATCTTTACTAAAAGCGGTGAGCATATAATTACCTTGAGGTGAAATCACAATCTTATCGTCCTGAAAACCAAATCTCTTAAACGCAGCTTTACCTGTGTATTTGATATCTTCTTTTACGGTATTCTTAGTTTCATTTACTTTTTGTTTGATTCTCTGCTCTGCTTTACGTTTGATTAAATCTCCCATATTACCGGAAACTACAGCCCCCACTCCATTAGCGATAGTATTTTCATTAGCATTATTAGCTTTCTGAGAAATATTTTCTTTTGTATTATCTTTTTGTTCGTTCAGTTTATCAGAAGTTCTATCTTTTACTTCTAGTTTTCTTTCTTGCAATTGAATCGTGCCTAATCGCTCTCCACTATTTAGACTCCATATATCTAAAACATCTGCTCTAAGCGAAAATAAATGATTTTGAGTAGGACTAAAAGCAAATGATTCAACCGGATTCACTTCCCCTTTAAGCGTTTTGACAATTTGTTTTCTATCTACATTCCATATTTGGATTACGTTGTTGTTGCTTTTTACTTTTTGAAACAACGTTTTTTTGTAACTACTTGTTGCCAAGGTATAACCATTAGCACTAAAAGACAAACTTCTTACATTTTCATTGTTTTCCATATCATACAAAGTAGAAACTTGACTCCCATCAAGGTAATTCCAAATAACTACTTCTCCAGAATTATTAGGCATTGCAATGTAGTATCTTTCTTTAGAAACAGCAATATCGTTTGGGTTTCTTATGGTTTTGAATTCATTAATTTTCTCAAATTTATCGCTGTAAGAAAAAAGCATACCGTCTTCAGTTTGCGCTAAAAATCCTTCGTTTACAGTAATTAAAGTTAGCACATTAGATTTTTTTTGTGGTTCAACTGAAGATACTTTTTTGTATGAATTAATGCTAAATATTGTAATTTCACTTTCTGTTGCTACATATATATTTTGATTGTCAGTTGCAAAAGAGTTAATATTGGATTTAAATTTTGTAATTGGAATCGTCTTGTCTCCAGTATATTCAATCAATTCATTTTGATTATTACTCAGAATATAATTCCCTGTATTGGTGTTGATTTCAAAGTTAGTAATTCCGTTTTCTGAAGTTAAACTGTCTTTGATGTTCCATTTACTTAAATCCCAAATAAAAAATGTATGTGCTTCATCCAAAGTTACTAAAACATCTTTTTTATCATTAAATTTCAACTTTGTAATTGGATTTTGATGTCCGTTGAGTGTTCCGATTAACTTGCCAGAAGTGACATCCCATATTTTGATTTGATAATTCCCTTCATTGGCAGAGGCTATGAATCTATTATCGCTGCTGTAGGTTATTTTACTAATAGTCCCCAAGTTTTTTTCTTGAGTAACAACAGTGATTTCATCATTCTGAGACCAAATAAGAAATGGAAAAACTAAAATTGCAATAAATAGATAAATTTTCATTTGTATTAAATCGATTAAATTTCGTTTGTTTTACTAGTACAAAAGTAATAAATTTAAAACAAAAAAAGGGCTATCCTTACGGATAGCCCTTTGTAATTATTTATTTCTAAAATTCTTTGATTAGAAATGGAAGTGAATCATAAGCGCTGCAGAAGCACCACCTAATACACCTTGTCCAATTCCATTATCAACACCGAATCCCATTGATCTTCCTTGGTTGTTACCTGGAGTTTCTTCAATGTAAACTACATCATCAGTACCTGGTACACCTGTTCCACCTGGTTCAATTCCCCAGTTTTCAACTTCGTTGCTTCCTCTAGGAGAAGTTGTTAAACCAAATCCCCATCCAAATTCAGCACCGATAGACATTTTTGGAGCGAAGAAATACTCAACACCTGCAAAACCTCTTAATCCAAAAGTAATAGCCATACCAGATTTAGCAGATAAAACTCTAGAATCTCCTGAAGTTAATCCAGCAGAATCAACTAATGCTTGATTAAATTCTAACTCGTAAGTGTTTTTAGTTGATGTACCAGCAAAACCTAAAAACAACTCACCTCCGTAGTAACCTTGTAGTCTGTTGTGACCTCTTCTGAATTCCATACCACCACCTAAAATGATATTTCTATCTGCAGTGTTTGAAGTTTGAAGTAAAATATTCTCAGCAGTTCCATTAAATGAAGCTGTTGGCGTTAAAGGATCATCACCAAAAGTCTTTGTAGAAGAATTTGTAGTGTTAATTCCAACTCTTGCTCTAATCGCTTGTGTTTCAGAAAGGAAATACTTTCCAGAAAGTACTTGGTTAAATCCAGAAACAAAACCTGGGTGTTGTGCAGTTTGTCCAGTGTTGTTCATGATGTTGATTGCATTTAAACCAAAATCAAGAATTGGAACTGCATCCATTCCAATAGCGATATCACCTGCTTGAGGTAAGATTTCGTGTCCGTTTTTCGACTCCATTGAAGTCGTTTGTGCATTAGCAATAGATCCTAGACCTAAGAATGCTGCGAATAATAATGTTTTTCTTTTCATAATAAATTGAATTTTAAATTTCAAGAAACAAAGTTATGAGGCTTATTTAATCAACACAGTTTGGTTTTCTTATTTTGTTAACTGCATTTTGTTAATTACTAAACAATAATGTTCACAACTTGAATTTTGAATTCGGGGGCTTGTTACGAAGATTGTTTTGACAAAGTTACAAAAATTAAATTAAAATTTCCAACCTACTCTCAAAACCCCCATATTTACTAGAGAAAAAGATTTTGATTTTATAGAGGGGATTACATCAACTGTAGAGGCATTTGTTGTAGAGGCGGCATTTTCTGTTTTGAATTCTCCTCTTTGTAAGTTTGAAGATAAAAACATATAGCCTATTTCAGTACCACAATACAATCCTTTATATATAGGCATATCTATTCCAGTAAATATTCCAAATCCAAACTGACTTGTTCTTTGTTCAGAGGAATAGTTAAACTCACTCACAAATACTACAGAATCTGTTCTCGAACCAAAAGTACTATTACTCCCAAAACCAAATATAAATTCGCCACCAATATAAGGAGAAAATTTTTCTGCTACAAAATGTTTTTCATATCCAATTGAAAAAGTAAATAAAGAATTTGTTTTTTGAACAGAACCAACTCCGGTTCCATTATTTTCTAATATTTCTGTTATAGCATCATTATATTGAAATGAAAAAGTAGTTCTCAATACATTTTCAGGACTAAAGAAATATCTTGCTTTAAGGTTGGGAATAATATTTCCGCTTCGAGAAAAAACATCAAATTGAGTTTCAAAACTTAATTTTCTTTCATCTTCTTCTTGTGCGTTGACTGTATTAAATTGTAAGAATGATAAATATAATATTCCTAAAACGATTAACTTTTTCATTATTTTGAATTTCTGTATTTATGATTTACTAAAACGAAGTTACTTTATTAATATTGTTTATCTGTTAACATAGGAACAAAACTAAAATTCCCAAATGTTTGTTGATCTACATTACCAACCTCATCTTTAGTTATCAATGTCATAATTTGATCTTTACCTTCACCTACAGGAATTACCATTTTTCCATTATTCGCTAATTGCTCCAATAATTTTGGCGGTAAAAATGGCGCTCCACAAGTCACAATAATTTTATCGAAAGGTGCAAAGGCTTCTTTTCCTTCAAATCCATCTCCAAAAAATAAATTAGGTCTATAACCTAATGACGCCAAAAGAGGCTTGGTGGTATTGTACAATTCTCTTTGTCTTTCTATAGAATACACTTTAGCACCCAACTCCAATAAAACAGCCGTTTGATAACCGCTTCCTGTACCAATCTCGAGCACTTTCTCCCCTTTTTTGATTTCCAAAAGGCTCGATTGAAATGCTACAGTAGAAGGTTGGGAAATGGTTTGTCCAGCGCCAATTGGGAACGCCAAATCTTCATATGCATAATTATTGTGAAATACTTTGTCAAACAACATGTGTCTTGGAATTTTCCCAATAGCAGCAAGCACTTGAGTGTCCTTAATCCCCTTGTTCTTAAGGATTTCCACCAAAGCTCTTCTCATTCCTTGGTGCCTGTAGGTATCTTCTGTTTCAAACATGGTTCAAATTTACGTCCTCTAGTTTAATTTTGAAACATTTATTTTTTCTAAAATGCTAAAAGTTTTTTGTTGATAACAATGCGCTATTTCATTACAACTAGAGAAAGTATCAAGTATTTTTGCTTGAATTCAATTAATTAAACTTTATTCGACATGCTAAAAATTGGAGTTGTAGGCGCTGGACATTTAGGAAAAATTCACATAAAAATTCTAAGTCAATGTGATTTTGTACAATTCATTGGTTTTTTCGACCCAGAAGAAAGCATTAGAAAAGAAGTTGCTGAGACATATCAAACTAAAGCATTCGATACTTTAGATGCATTGATAAATGAAGTAGATATCGTTGATGTTGTTACACCAACACTTGCCCATTTCGATGTGGCTCAACAATCTATGAGGGCTTTTAAACATGTTTTTATAGAAAAACCAATCACAAGCACCATTGAAGAGTCTCAAAAATTAATCTCTCTTGCCACCGAAGCCAATGTAAAAGTCCAAGTGGGACATGTAGAAAGATTTAATCCTGCATTTACTTCCGTAGCGCATTATCTAAACAATCCAATGTTTATCGAAACACACAGATTGGCACAATTCAATCCTAGAGGAACGGATGTATCGGTTGTATTAGACTTGATGATTCACGATATTGATGTGGTCTTGAGTATTGTAAAAAGTAATGTAAAAAATATACACGCAAGTGGCGTATCCGTATTGAGCGATACTCCTGATATTGCCAACGCAAGAATAGAATTCGACAATGGCTGCGTTGCCAACCTTACTGCAAGTAGAATGTCATTGAAAATATGAGAAAATCTCGTTTCTTCAAAAGATGCTTACATAGCAATTGATTTCTTAAACAAAGCGAAGTAATTCAGATGAAAGATGTGGATGAAGCAGACATAGACCCAGTTGCTCACCATAGATTTAGGTGAAAAGGACACAAACAAATAGATATTCATAAAGAGTGCACCCATAAATGCCATTGAAGAAGAATTGAAGTCTTTTGTAAACGCCATTACCAACGATACAGTTCCTCCTGTTTCTATTTCTGATGGTCACAATGCTTTGAAAGTTGCTTTAGATATTATGAGAAGATTGCTTAAAGAAAAAAATATTTAACATTAGATTTTATTGGGAGAGATTACAAAAATTAATTTAACAATTGGAATAGTGTATCTAATAACGATTAGTTATAACTTACTCTATTTCGTCAGGATATAGCCTTATTTTTGTATTTCCTATTAAGTTAGGCTTTTGCATTATTTCTTATATCAATTAACTATATTTTCTTAAAATTTCCATCGCTACTATAATTACAATTTCGTGGATTCTATTATTTATTTACGAGATTATCAATTTTGTTGATTAACAGCCTCTACTCATAATCCTGAACAAGTTTAAAACCTATATCCCTTCAATAAACTTCGACTCTCTGCTACAAGTAAGACCATTCAGATTTCTTCTTTCTTCAGTGATGTTTTCTCAAATGTTGCAAGATGATTGTTTTTGAAAATTTTGAGAATGGCTTGTGAAAATGCTTTTGCATCAGGAGGCACTACAAAACCTACTTTACCATCTGGGAACTATCTAAATCCACCTACATTCGATACAATCATGGGTTTATTAAAATGATATGCTACCTGCGTTATACCACTTTGAGTAGCAGTTTATAGGGTTACCACAGCATCTGCAAAGCAAAATAATATTTCACTTCTTCAGTAGAATATAATGGTCGTGAACTATAATTGCATCTTCTAATTTCAATGCAGCGATTAAATCCAGATATTTTCTTTTTTTCTCATAAAATTCTCCAGCAATTATAAGTTTCAAAGAGATTTTGCTCTAATTTGACCATCAGCCATCGCTTCAATGGCAATATCCAAACCTTTATACGGACGAATTAATCCAAAAAACAGTAAAATGGTACAGTTGACATCGAGTTTTAAAATCAACCAGGCTTCCTCTTTAGTTGATTTCTTGCAAAGTATCGTACAAGGGTGTGGTAAAGAAATTTTATTGGGATTGTCTGTAAATTTTGAAATATCTTCCATTACAGATTTGAAGCGTTATAAATCCATCACATTGTTTGATAAAATAGACAGTGTCAATTGCTTATCTCCTACTCTACTCATGAGAATCACATTATCTGTAATGGCAACAACTTTAATCTTTTTCTTTCTTAATCTCTTGGCAATACTACCCAACGAAGGCCCCATAAAAAGGCAACCAAAAACAGGTGATGACTACATCTGGTTCTAAATCCTCAATTGGCAGATTGTTTTCCCCATGAGATAGGATTTACAGAACTTATGGTGTTTATAATCTTTAAATCTTTTGGAGGTGCTTGCGAATTATCATACTGCGATTTACCAGGAAAAGAAAATTGGGATATTGATAATAAAGAAATAAAGAAACTTCATGACACTTCTTTTGTAAAGCATAAGCAAAGAGCACCGTTAAAATTGGCTATTCCACCTCTCAAAGGATAGGCCGACCAACAAGTACTACTTTTTTTTTTTTAAGAATCTGTTTCACTTGAAGTGATTTTTCTTTTATCAAATATACGTTTTCTTTGAGGAAATTGTTTCTAGCAATCATTTCTCCTAAAAGCCTGCTAAAAACATTTGAACTCCCATAATCATGGCAACTAATGCTATGTAAAATTCTGTTTCTTGGTAACAATCCTTGGTTTTATCTATAAATAATTTATCTATTCAATCCATAAGAAAAAGCAAATCCTATAGCAAACATAAGCGTACCAATTAAACCAAAGAAATGCATCGGTCTTTGCAAATTTTTCCCAATGAGATGTAATGCTGAATAAATCCAGAAACCCATTTGATAAAACGTTCCAAGCGAATTTAGTAACACCATATTTTCTTTCTTGATGTTGCACAACTTTTTCACCAATTTTGGTAAATCCAGCCACGCCAATTACGGGAATCTGTATTGCATTTCTCCATACACTTTGAAATACTTTTATGACTACTTGATGGTTGTATGCTTTTAAAAGAGTCCACAGTTGAAATATTTTCAAATGTATACCACTCATTTGCGTGTTGCCCAATTGAATGTTTAATGCAGGAACTGTTTAATTAATCCGGATCAAATCTTTTTGTTTCCACCAGAGACCAAATCAGAAATATCTTTCCTTTATCATTTGTACAATTCTGGTATCTCATCTGGGCTATCTTGCAAATCAGCGTCCATAGTGATTACTACTTCACCATTGTGGTATGTTCCAGAACCAACATTCAAAGCCACCAGATTTTCCATAATTTCTTCAAGAAATCCCTTTTTACAATGTTGTATTTTTTTGCAAATCTTTTACAACATTCCAGGTATCTTTACTACCATCGTCTATCAACCACACCTCATATGAAAATTGATGCCTGTAGCAACACAGACTGTCTATCAAGTGAGGCTCTGGCAATGTGTGAATTTTTTCAAAATCAATGTAAAATATACGAAACCCACTCGACCTGACCTAGACATTTTACTTTAAACTATTTTGAGTCTTATTCTAAAACCTTAATGTTTGGTTAAAATTGGTTTACTAGTATGAAAACGGATTTACACAAAAAATGATTTATAAGTAAATTCATTTTGCTATTTCAACTTTTTTTGTTTAATTTTGTTTTACATGTAAAATAAAACCAAAACAAATATATTTTATGAGCAATCCAATTCCAAGAAGAAACTTTTTGACAAGAATTTCTTTCGCTTCGCTTACTGCAGTTGCAATGCCTTTGTTTAGCTTTTCAAAAAATAATCAAAAATCAGAAAATAAATCAACCAAAAATATGAATCCAATTATTCAAATAAAACCACTAGGTTTTCAGTGGGAAACGTTAGACCCATTTTTATTTTGTGTACACCACGAAGATAATTTCCCTAGAGGAAATGACCAAATGGGACCGAATACATCTTTGCAAGGAAGACATTTAGGAGACGATTTCATCATTAAAGATGGATTTAGAATGTACCATGGCAAAACTGTGCCTGGTTTTCCAGGACATCCACACAGAGGATTTGAAACTGTTACTGTGGTTAGAAAAGGGATGGTAGATCATGCCGATTCTCTTGGTGCTGCTGGCAGATATGGCGATGGTGATGTGCAATGGATGACCGCTGGAAAAGGTGTACAACATTCAGAAATGTTTCCTTTGCTAAACAAAGACAAAGAAAATACTTTAGAATTGTTTCAAATTTGGCTGAATTTACCTAAAGCCAATAAAATGGTAGAGCCACATTTTAAAATGCTTTGGAGAGAAAGAATTCCAAATTATAAACACAGAGATAAAAACGGTAAAACAACCAATGTAGAAGTTATTGCAGGGGCAATTCAAGAATATATCGCTCCTGCACCACCTCCAGATTCTTGGGCTGCTCCTACTGAAAATGATGTAGCAATTTGGAATATCAAAATAGAGGCTAACGGCACTTGGACATTACCTAAATCCAAAGAAGGAATCAATAGGACACTTTATTTCTATGAAGGCGAAGAACTAAATATTTCTGGAACTTCTATTCCAAACTATCATGCTGTAATTGTGGACGCTTCAACAGATTTAACTTTAGAAGTTGGAAAAGACAACGTGAGTATTTTAATGCTGCAAGGTAAACCTATCAATGAACCTGTGATGCAATACGGTCCTTTTGTGATGAATACCAAAGACGAAATCAAAGAAGCTTTTGAAGAATATCATCAAACAAAATTCGGTGGTTGGCCTTGGTCTAGATACGATCAAGTGCATCCAAAAGATAAAACTAGATTTGCATTACACGCTGATGGAACTGAAGAGGTAAAGGCTTTTTAGTTTGTATGGATTTGTTTTTGGCTGTTGGCGGTTAGTAAGTTGATATAGCATAAAAGCGACATTCAATTATTGAACATCGCTTTTGTAATTGTAAAAATATTTCTTTTTAAATATTACTTTTCAATTCCCACTTGCCTACTTTATAAACCCAAAGTTTGAGTCTATAGAGTAAATAATACATTACTGGAACCGCCACAAGTGTTAAAAATGTTGCGAAAGTAAGACCATAAATAATCGTTGTACTCATCGGACCAAAGAAAATGGCATTATCTCCACCAAAGAATATCTTGGGGTCAAAATCTGTGTAAAGTGAGAAGAAATCTATATTCATTCCTGTTGCGAGAGGAAGCAATCCAAGAATGGTAGTGATGGCGGTCAACAAAACGGGTCTCAAACGGGTTTGACCACCTGTAATAATAGCATCTTTCACATCATCAATCGTGAGTTGCTGAGTTTCATTCAATCCTAAATCTTCACGCTTTCTCTTTCTTATTAAATTGGTATAATCAATCAATACAATAGCGTTGTTTACCACAATACCAGCAAGAGAAATGATACCAATCATCGTCATAATGATGACAAAAGGTTCTCTTGTTATGACAATTCCTAAGAAAACTCCAGCCAAACTCAATACAACAGCTAATAAAATAATCGCAGGAGTTGAAAAGGAATTGAATTGTGTAACAATAATTAATAATATTAAAAAGACCGCTATCAAAAGTGCAGAGGAAAGGAATTCCATTTCTTTTTGTTGTTCCTCCATTTGTCCGCCAAACTTAAACTTAACCCCTTTGTTTTTGAATACTTTCCATTCTGGAGAATTTTCAAAAGTGGTTAATTCATTTTTCAGTTTTGCAACTACTTCGTTGGCATTGGCACTTTCTTCTACTCCTCCAAATGCTGCTACTACATTTTCTAAGTTTTTTCTTTTGATAGATGTGTTTTTGAAGACAACATTGTAACTTTTTACTACAGAAATAATTGGAATAGAAAGTTTTTGACCTCTGTTGTTCATAAACATAACTTTCTGGTTGAGAATTGCATCAATATCTTGACGGTAATTTTTAGCAAATCTTACATTCAAATCATAAA